>DASXVO010000070.1 GCA_036504215.1 Vicinamibacterales bacterium
GCACATGCGCCGCCAGGATCACAACGAATGCGAATACCGACCACAGTTGCGCGCTGCTCCTCGCCCACATCTCGCGCTTCCCGAGTAGTGCCAGGGCGAGCAGAACAGTGACGACCATCGCCGGTCGAAGTGCTCCGAGGCCAGGGATCGTGTCCTGCGGTCGCCCGTAGTCAATGAACAGATACGCCAGGACCAGAATGAACAGCGTCTTGGCCGGGTGGGGTGCTTCCCCGCCTGTCAGAAACCCGTTCGGCGCCTCTTCGCAGTGTCGCGCCGGAAGATCCCCGGACTGCAAGTCGAATTGAGCCCTTCGAGCGATGTCGTCAGTAGTCAGCATCTTCTTGCCTGCTCGGGTTGGGATTCCGGTCCGCGACCGGGGTTGGGCGACATCACGCCACTATCCTACCGAAGCGCGACCTGCTTTCCTCATGTGTGCATAGAGCATGGCTTGCCGCCGGCCAGGGGCGTTGTCCGGTCGCGGCCCGACTGATAGAATCACGCACGGCAGTGGGACAGCAGCCACTAGTGTCCCGTCATCGTCGAGTGACAGCGCTGTAACCCCTTGACGATGAACGAGATGTTCGCCGATTACGACCGCAACGATATCTTTCGCGGATCGCAGATTTCGGCCGAGAACCGCCCGTTCGAGCCCTCGGGGCAGAATGCTCCATGCTGCCAGGCCGAACGATCTTCGCGGAGTTGATGACCCATCTGTCACCACGGAAGTTTCAGACGTGCGTCGACCGGTATCACGGCGACTACAAGGCCTCGCGCTTCTCGTGTTGGAACCAGTTCTTATGCATGGCCTTCGCGCAACTCACGTATCGCGAGAGTCTTCGCGACATCGAAGCGTGCCTGCGCGCCGTGCAACCCAAGCTGTATCACGTCGGCATTCGGGCGCGGGTCGCGCGATCGACGCTCGCCCGCGCGAACGAGACACGCGACTGGCGCATCTATGCCGACTTCACGCAGGGACTGATCCGCACGGCGCGGGATCTCTACGTGAACGAACCGCTCTCGATGGACTTGGCCGATACCGTCTATGCACTCGACGCCACGACAATCGACTTGTGCCTCTCCGTGTTTCCCTGGGCCCACTATCGCCGCCGCGACGCCGCCATCAAGTTGCACACGTTGCTCGACCTGCGCGGCGCGATTCCCACGGTGGTGCAGATTACCCCGGGAAAATGCCCCGATGTGAAAGCCCTCGACACCCTCGTCCTCGAAGCCGGCGCGATCTATCTGATGGATCGTGGCTACGTCGATTTCGCGCGCCTCTCCCGCTTCGTCGAGGAAGCCGCGTTCTTCGTGACGCGCTCCAAGACGGCCATCCGGTTCATCCGGCATTCGTCGAGACCGGTCGACTTCACGACGGGGCTCCTCTCGGATCACGTGGTCGTCCTCGCGACAAAGGAGAGCCGCCGGCACTATCCGCACCCACTGCGCCGCGTGCGCTATCTGGATCCCGAGACGGAGAAGCGCCTGGTGTTTCTCACGAACAACTTCGCGCTGCCCGCGATCACGATCGCACAACTCTACAAAGCGCGGTGGCAAGTCGAACTCTTCTTCAAGTGGATCAAGCAGCACCTGCGAATCAAGGCGTTCTACGGCACGAGTGAGAACGCGGTGAAGACCCAGATATGGATTGCCCTCTCGGTCTATGTGCTGGTCGCCATCGTCAAGAAACGTCTGGCGCTCGACGTCAGTCTCTACAAACTTCTCCAAATCCTGAGCGTCACGCTATTCGAGAAAACGCCCATTTCAATGGCTGTATTCGACGTCGGTTCCCAGATTGATGAAGTCGCCGACTGTAACCAATTGCCACTCTTCGACTTATAACGGGACAGCAGTGGACAGCAGCACATCCCCTCATGAATCAAGACAGGATCCGATTGCTTCAGGTAACCCACGATCTGGAGATCGGCGGGCTCCAGCGTGTTGTCGCGACACTGTGCCGGGCGGTCGACCAAACGAGGTTCGACGTTCGAGTCCTGTGCCTGAGGGCTCTTGGCCCGTTCACCGCGAACATCGAACAACTGGGCATCCCGGTGACCCTGATTCCTCAGACCGGGAAGACGGACTACCTGTCGTTCCTGAAGGTCGCCCGAATTCTGCGGTCGGAGCGCATCGACGTCATCCACACGCATAACACGCAGCCATTCATCGACGGAACGCTCGCCGCGCTGCTGAGCGGTGTCCGGACTATCGTCCACACGGATCATGCGCGGGACTTTCCCGACAAGCGGCGCTACATGGTGGCCGAGAGAGTGATGGCGACGTTCGCCTACCGTGTGGTCGGAGTTTCGGAACACACCTCCGCGAACCTCCAAAGATACGAGAGGATCCCTGGGCGCAAGATCGAGACGATTCCAAACGGCATCGACGGCTCGGTGTTCGACATCCCGGTCGATCGCGAGGCCAAGCGCCGGAAGCTTGGGATTCCGGACGACGCGGTGGTCCTCGGCATTGGCGTTCGCCTCACGGATCAGAAGGGCATCACCTACCTGCTCAAGGCCCTCCCGAAAGTCGTCGCACGCTTCCCGCGCGTCGTCCTGGTGGTCGCCGGGGAAGGCCCGCTGGAGGAGGACCTGCGGGTGGAGGCAGAACATCTGGAACTGGCCGGGCACGTGAAGTTCGTTGGTCCGCGGACAGACATGCCCGAGCTGCTGAAGGTCTTCGACCTCTATGTCCTGCCGTCACTCTGGGAGGGGCTCCCGATGGTGCTGCTCGAAGCCATGGCAGCCGGGTGCCCGATTGTCGCGACGAATGTTGGCGGGGTTTCATCGGCGATCGAAACCGGTGTGAACGGCATGCTCGTGCCGCCGAGCGACCCGGAGGGCCTCGCGGACGCCATCACCACCTTGTTGGGCGACCAGAGCCTGCGTCGTCGATTCGCTGAAAATGCCAGGCAGGTGTTTGAGATGCGCTTCAGTGCGGAGACGATGACGCGCCGATACGAGCGCCTCTACCTGAGGCAAGGTTGAACGCCGGCCCGGCTATCGGGAGGCTGGCGCGAAGGAGAGGACCGCGGTACCGACCGAGTCGAACCGGAGATCGGACAGCAGGCGACGCAGACGGGACTCGGTCTGGTCCAGATGCCGGTAATGGCGGAGCCGGCTCAGCACCGAAGCGTTGAGCCGTGGCTGGCTGGGGTCGAGTTCCCACGGGTGGAGATAGAAGATCGCGGACTTCCCTTCCACGACGTTCAGACGGCGGATTCCAAAGCGCGTCCACCGGTAGGGCAGCAGCCGGAAGTACCCGCCGCCGCCGATCGGAAGGTTCTGGCCCGCCAGGCGAATCGTCGACGCGGGCACCTCGATCAGTCCGGGGCGCACCATGTACGGATGCCTGGGCGCCTCAGGGATCCCGTAGCGGTCGTGGCGGATCGGAAAGATGCTGGCGTCCCAGGTGTAGCCCTCCTCGATGAGGATGTCCAGAGCCCAGAGGGAACGCCTCGTGATCGAAAAGCTCGGCGCACGGTAGCCGACGACCGCCGCCCCCGTCACATCCTCGAGCAGCCGCTTTCCCTTCCTCACATCATCCCGGAACTGCTCGGGCGTCTGATCGTAGACGAGACGGTGACCGTAGCCATGCGACGCGATCTCGTGCCCCGCGCTCGCGATTCGGCGAACCAGGCCCGGACGTCGCTCCGCCTCCCACCCGAGGACGAAGAACGTGGCGTGGACGCCGAACTCGGCGAAGATCCCGAGCAGGCGGTCGGTGTTGGCCTCCACCCGGCTCTCGTAGGTGTCCCAGCGAGAGCGGTCCACGACCGACTCGAACGCGGAGACCTGGTAGTAGTCTTCGACGTCCACGGTCATGGCATTCACAATGGAAGTCACGACCCTCGCCTCATGAGCACGGTCTTGATCGTCTCGAGGATGATGTACGCGTCGAGCGCCAGCGACAGGTTCTTGATGTAGAAAAGATCGTACTGGAGCTTCTCCATCGAGTCCTCGACGCTCGCGCCGTAGGCGTAGCGCACCTGCGCCCAGCCGGTGACACCTGGCCGCAGCACGTGGCGCTGGCCGTAGAACGGAATCTGCTTGGTCAGGTCCTGCACGAACTCGGGGCGCTCGGGGCGCGGGCCGACGAAGCTCATGTCGCCGACGAGCACGTTCCACAACTGCGGCAGCTCGTCGATCCGGCTGCGCCGCAGGAACCGCCCAACCCTCGTCACGCGCGGGTCGTGGCCGGCCTTCGCCCACACAGCTCCGGTCGCGGCCTCGGCGTCCGCCCGCATCGACCGGAACTTGTGAACCCTGAAGTCGCGCCCCTGCAAACCCACCCGCACTTGGTGGTACAGCACGGAACCGGGCGACGTCAGCTTGATGGCCAACGCCATCAGCAGCATGACCGGCATCGCCACCAGCAGGCCGACCGTTGCCGCCACCACGTCCACCGCCCGCTTCGCCGCCGTCAGGGACGGCGTCTTGCGGAAGCCCTCAGAGAAAATCAACCAGCTCGGGCGCAGGTTCTCGACGGCGATCTTGCCCGTGTATTCCTCGTAGACGGTCGCCAGGTGATCGAACTGCACGCCCGACAGCTTCATGTCGAGCAGCTTGTCCATCGGCAGCTTGCCGCGCGCATCCGCAAGGCTCACGACGACCCGGTCCACGTCCGCGTCGCGGACGATCCGCGGGATGTCGTCGATCGTGCCCACGATGCCCGGGCTGACGAGCGGGGCTTCCCCGCCCAGGCCGTCAGGGTCGACGAAGCCGACGATCTCCACCCCCAGTTCCTGCCGGCGATCGTGAAGCTCCAACGCGAGGCCCACGGCCGCCACGCCGGTGCCGACGAGCAGCAGCCGCTCGGCGGGACGCGCCCGCTTGGCCAGCCACTCGAACGCCATCCGCCAGCCGATGATGATGGCGACGGCAAACGCCGCGGCGATGAAGAACACGCCCCGGCCGAGGACGAGCTCGGGGAACACGTAGTAGAGGACGGCCAGGATCAGCGACGCGGCCCCGAGCGACTGCAGCGCCCGGACGAAGAGCTCGCGCCGATCGGCGACGATCCGCAGGTCGTAGAGGTCGGAGTAGTACAGGCACAACTGGCAGACCGCGGCCACGAGCGCGGCCTTCCACCAGCCGGCCTCGTTCTCCATCAGGGCCCACGCTGAGGGCCCCAGCCGCAGCCACGCCGCCAGGACCACCGCCCCGATGACGAGCGCGCTCTCCGCGCCGATCAGCAGGAACAGGCGCCACGAGACGCGGTGCTTGAAGATCTTCGCCAGACGCCCCTACTCTCTCTTGCCGTAGCCGCCGTAGTAGTTGTAGTACTCGTAGCCGCCGGTGCCGGCCAGGTCTTCGGCGCGGTTCAGGACGATGCCGAGGATCCTGTCGCGGCCGATCGCCTCCACGGCGCGCTGAACGAGCTGGTACGGGGTTCGGGCGGCATGGATCACGAGCAGCGTCCCATCGGCCATCGCGGCCAGGAGCTTCGCGTCGGGCAGCAGGCCGACCGGCGGCGTGTCCACGACCACCCAGTCGAACCGCGCGATCGCCTCGTCGATCACCCGCCGCATCCGGCCCGACGTCAGGCCGCTCATCGGGTCGGGATCGGGCCGGCCGGCGGTCAGGAGCGTCAGGCGCGGCGACACCTGCACGAGCGCGAGTTTCTGGTCGGCCTCCGCGCGCAGGCCGTCGCTGAGGCCGGCCACGTTCGGCACCTGGAAGGTCTCGTGAAGCGTCGGCCGTCGCAGGTCCGCGTCGATCAAGAGCACGGATCGGCGATACGACTCGCTGAAGGTCAACGCCAGGTTCGTCGCCGTGAGCGTCTTCCCCTCGCCCGGCAGCGCGCTCGTGACCATCACCACCTTCACGTTGCGCTCGAGTTGCAGGTGGTGGAGCGTGCCCGCCAGCTTGCGGTATTGCTCGACGAACGCAGGGCGGATGTCGGGCGTCGCCACGACCTTCTCGACGACGGACGGATTGACGGCGTGGAACAGGGCGAGCCCTGACGTGGCCTCGTCGGTCGCGGCAGCGGCCGGCGTCGAAGCCGGAGCCGGTGACCCGGGCGGGGGCAACTCGGCGGCAACCGTCGCCTCGCCCGGAGTGCCGGGAGGGCCGGCGGGCGCAGGAGCGGCACCCTCGAACGTCCAGGGGTCCTGAAAGGCCTCACCGGGCGCCTGTTCGCCCGCCTTCGCGGCCTGGGCCCGCTTCAGCGCTTCCTCGATACGACTCATCGCTCAACACCAGTCGGTAATGGCCGGCCCGGCGGCCGGCGCCACGTGCATCAAAAGAACCCGAACCGCTTCTTCTTCGTGTAGTGATTGAACAGCCCGCGATCCCGCATGCGGTGAGGAGACTCGGACCGCGTCTCCCGCGCGGGCTTGGCATCGGGAGTGGGAGCGGAAGACGCAGGGGTGGGCGTCAGGGGCGCGGGCGCTTCCGAACCGAGCACCTGATCGGCCGGCGGAGCGGGCAGTGTCCGCGACGCGGCAGGACGGCCCGCTGGTTTCGCCGCGTCGGCCGTCGACGGGGAGCCGAGCGCCGCCACCTTCCGGGGCGGCAGGCGGAAATCGCGGCACACCTCGAGCACGATGTGCGATCCGACCGGCTTCACACCCTGCGCGAACCCGGAGAGCAGCGTGTTGTCGCAGATCACGCTGATGGTCCTCGGGATGCCGCGCGACCGCTCGTAGATCAAGTGCACGGCCTCGCGGCTGAAGATCCGCGGGCTGTCGCCGCCGGCAATCACGATCCGGCCCGCGATGTAGGCGGCGGTCTCGCCGAGGTCGAGCGGCATCAGGTCGCAGCGGAGCGCCACGCGCTGCTTCAACTGCCGCAATTCCTCCTGCTCCAGCCGCACGGCCAGCTCGGGCTGGCCGGCGAGCACCACGGGCAGCAGCTTGTCGGTGGCGGTCTCGAAGTTGGCGAGCAGGCGCACTTCCTCCAGCAGCTCGTGCGGCAGGCTCTGTGCCTCGTCCAGAACCAGCGCCGTCAGGCCGCCGGCCTCGTGCCGCTCGAGCACGCTGTCCTCGAGCTCGGCCAGGAACCGCGCCTTCGATGTCGCCGCCCGCTCGCTCAGGCCGAACTTCGGCGCCAGGAACTCGTAGAACTCGTCCCGCGTCAGCACGGGGTTGTTCATGTACACGCACCGCACGGACGGCCCCCCCACCGCCGCGAGCGCCGCGCGGATGATCGTCGTCTTGCCCGTGCCGGCCTCACCGACGAGAACCGTCATCCCCTTCCGGCCGGTGATCCCGTAGTGCAGGTTGCTCAACGCCTCACGGTGCCCTGGAGTGAGGAAGAGAAACCGCGGGTTCGGCGTCAGGTCGAACGGGCGTTCACGGAGGCCGTAGAAGGATTCGTACATCACAGTTGCGTTGTCAGCACGAACCACACGGCGCCGGCGGCCACGCCGAGCACGACAACCGCGGTGACGGACCCGACGATCAGCGCCCGACGGCGCTGGTGGCGACGCTCCTCCCTGCTCAGCATCAGGGGAATCACGGCCATCACGGGCAGCGCCAGCAGCCGCACGACCTCGTCGTCTGTCCGGAAACTGTTGTCACGGTATTCGAGCAGCGCCACGAGACCGAGGCCGAGGCCGAGGCCGGCCACGGCGCCCATCAGGTCGATCATCGGCCGGTTCGGGCTGATCGGCTTCTCGGGCAGGCGCGCCGGGTCGATCGTGCTGAACTGCTCGCCGATGGCGCGCTCCTCGAGGGCGGCGGCCACCTTCGAATCCTCCTGCTTGGCCAGCAGGCTGTCGTAGTTCTTGCGCAGCGTGTCGTAGTCGCGCATCAGGCTCGTCAGTTCCGACTCGCGGCCGGCCGTGGACTCGACGCGCGCCTGGTAGGTGACCAACACGCCTCGCAAGCGCTTTTCCTCCCCCAGCTTGGTCGCGATCTGGCGGTCGAGCATCTCCATCTCGGTCTGCGCAGCCTTCAGGCGCCCCACGCGGTTGGCCTCCTCGGGGCTGGCTGGCCTCGCGTCGACGCCCGGCGACAGCGGCTGCTGCAGCGCCTCGGCCTGCAGCTTGGCTTGAAGATCGCGGACTGTCCGCTTCATCCCGCGCACGTCGGGGTGATCGTCCTTGAGGCGGAGCTGCAGCAACTGCAGCTGCGCCTTGGCCGCCTCGAGCTGCGCGGCGGTGTTGCCGCCAGACACCTTCGTCGGATCGTCACCCGACACCACGACGGTGGGCGCGATCTGCTGCGAGTGCGACAGCTCGGCGATGGCCTTCTCGAGCAGGAAGCGGCGGTCCTTGTCCTGGTTCATCGACTGCTGGATCGCCTGGAGCTGCATCTGCGTGTTGTTGAGGATCTGCAGGTTCCCGGCAATCTCGCTGGGCAGCTCGCCCGAGTGCTTCTGCTTGTACTCGGCCAGGCGCCGCTCGTGCTCCTCGAGACGGCGGCGGGCGTCGGCAAGCTGCGTCCCCAGGAAGTTCGTCGTGTTCTGGGCCAGCAGGTTGCGGTCGCTCGTGCTCTCCTCGACGAACCAGCCCGACAACCGGTCCACGACGCGCATCGCCATCCGCGGGTCGCGGTTGACGTAGCTCACCCGGAACGCCTCGCCCTTGTTCGTGATGGTGATCGTGATGTCGTTGCGCATCCTCTCGACGACATCCTCCATCAGGCCCAGCCGGCGCTCGCGCGGGTAGAGGTTGAACTCCAGGATCGCGCGCTCGAGCGAGGTGCGGCTCAGCACCTTCTGGTTCATCGACGCCAGCCGGTCCTCGATCTTGGTCGTCACGGTGGACTTCACGTAGCTGTCCGGCACCCGCTGCGGCACGACGGCGATGAGCGTCTCGGAGCGATAGACATCGGGCAGACGCCACGCGACCGCCGCGGTCCCGGCCGAGACGACGAGGAACGGAAGGACGATCAGCCACTTCCGGCGCCACGCGAGCTGGAGGATGTCCTCGGGAGTGTATTTCTTGCCAGGAAGCACAGGGACCTCACTTCACCATCTGTCAGGCGGGAAGGGGGAAAGGCCGCCTATCTGAGGAGCGGCGCCCAGAGGTTCAGGCCGACCTTTACGCTCTGACGATCCATGCTCCGGCTCATCCCGAACGGCAACTGCACGCTCGGGTCGAACCGGTAGTGATAGTAATCGTACTCCGTGAACACCGCGATCGAGCGCGACAAGGCCACCTGGTAGCTGGCGACGCCGCTTGCCGTCGTGTAGGGCCTCGCGTTGATGGTGATGCCCATCTGGCCGTTCGTGTACGCGGCCGAGAAGTTGAGGCGCGAGCGCGATCCCAGGAACCCGGTGGCGATCGCGGACACCGAATCGGCGAAGAACGGATCGGGGAAGCCCTCGACGAACTGGAGGCCGCGCTGGTAATTGGCCCGCGCACTCCAACTGCGGCGGATCTGCCAGGTCAGAAATGCGCTGCCAGTCGCGGTGTAATGCGTCCGTCGGTACAGGTCGGCCGCCGACGCGGTACTGCCAGGCGTCGTGGACGCCGCGTCGAGAGGGTCGAAGCTCCGGTAGACCGACGACCCCGTCTTGAAACCGATGGTCGCCTTGCGCGAGCGCGACAGCGGGCGGCTGTAGTCGAGGCCGATGTCGAGGTCGTGCGAGTCCACCGGGCGGTTCACGGCCACGTAGCCGAGGGTGGCGCGTCGGAAATGGTAGCCCAGGCGAATGCTCGACCGCGGGCTGGTGCGGTAGCTGAATCCCGCGCCGGCCGCGTAATTGGTGTAGGGCCGAGCCTGGGCCTGGTAGTCGGTGTAGCTGAAGTTGTAGTCGGCGGTCAGCGACGAGCGCGGCGTCAGCCGGTGGTCGAGCGCTGCGGACGAAGACGCCATGACGGCGGTCTGGCTCACCAGCGGACGCTGCGGATCGATCGGCGCCACCTCCCCGGGCTGGCGCGTCGTCAGGCCCGGGAAGAGGCCGAACGCAAAGTACGGCGTGTAGCTGCCGCTCTCGGTCGCGCGGAGCGTGGTGCGGCGACCCAGGTTCGCGGTGAAGCCGACGCTCGCGAAGTAGGAGAAGCCGTTCAGTTCCTTGATCGTCGGGTAGTAGCGATACGTCGTGCCCGCCGACATGTCCACGCTGCCCTTCCCCACCTTCTTCGTGTAGTCGAGCGAGAGATTGCCGCTGCCGTACGCCCCGCTCTTCAGGTAGCGGGGGTCGGTCGTGACACTCTGGCCGCGCTCGGCGAAGACGTTGTCGTCGTAGGCGCCGGAGAGCGACACGCTCAGATCGAACTGCTGCGTGCTCGTCGGGTCGGCCGCGTTGCCCCCGAAGAGGCCCCGATACGGACGGTCGGGACGGGGACGCTGGGCGAATACCGGCAGAGACACGAATAGCGAGAGGACGAGGATGAGGGCTGGTCGGCGAAGGTGGAGAAGTGCCAGGTACAAGGTGCTATGTGCTGAGTGCTCCTTCATCCTTCCTCCTTCCTTTTTCATCCTTCATCCTTCATCCTTCATCCTTCCTCCTTATCTATGGAACTATGACCGTGTCGCCCGGCTTCAGCTCGATGTTCTGCTTCAGGTTCTTGCGCCTGGTCACGTCCTTGTAGTTGAACGCGAAGCTCAGCTGCCGGCCGTTCTCGGTCCGCATGATGGTGATGTTCTTCTGGTCGGCGAACTCGGTGAGGCCGCCGGCCATCGCGATCAACTGCAGGACGCTCGTGGCGGCGGTCAGCGGATACGGGCCCGGCTTGGCCACGCTGCCGGTAATGAACACCTTGCGGCTGTTGATCTGCTTGATGTTGATCGTGACGTTCGGGTCCTCGAAGAACTTCTTCGCCGCTTCGTTCACCTTGTCGCGAAGCTGCTCGGGCGTCAGGCCGGCGGCCTGGACGTCGTTCAGGAGCGGCAGCGAGATCATCCCGTCGGGCCGGACGATGACCTCGGCCGACACGTCCTTCTCTCGCCAATAGAGGACCTGCAGGATGTCATCGGGGCCAATCACGTAGCCGGGCGGCGGCGGCACGACGGGGGCGCGAACGATGGGCGTCGGCGCGACGGACGGCTTGGCCGGTGTCTTGGCGTCCTTCTTGGGGTCGGGCTTCCTGGTGTCCTGCTTCTTCGGGTCCTGCTTGGCGGGCACCTGCGGCTTGACTTGCGGCGCGACAGGCGGCGCGGTTTGCGGCGGGGTGGACTGCGCCTGGGCCGCCATCGGCCCGGAACTGGCCGCAAGGACGAAGGCGGCGATGACGAGCACGCAAAACGTTCGCTTCATGGCTGGTCGGTCCTCAACGCTTGTCCCCGGCCTGACACGCTTCCGCCCCGTGACTTACAGCCCGGCAGCCGGACTGTGAGCCCAACCCTGACGATACACCACCGGCACCGGGACGCACCGTGTGCGCCTGCGCGCACGCCGCTACTTCGAGTAATCGGCTCCAACCAGCCTAAACTGTAGCGGAAGCAGGCTCCTACCGGTACTCCTTGAACGGCAACTGGCAGTCGTGCTTGCGGAGGAAATTGAGGAATTTCTTGTAGTCGCGGGTGTCCATGTTGAACAGCCGCGTGACGATTTTGTAATTGCCGCGCGCCTCTTCCAGCCCCTTGCGCACCAGGTCGCGCACGTTCGAGCGGGTGATCTCGCGCTGCATGTAGAGCGGGTACACGGACATCCAGAACGACTCGCGGCCTTCCACCAGGCGCTTGTACAAGTCGTCGGCAACGGTCCGGCGCCGTTCCCGCTTCGGCCGGATCATCACGTTGTGCTGCGTGCGGATCTCGATCGGCAGATCCTCGGCGGTGATCGTCTCGTTCTGCCCCGTCACGACCAGGCGCTCGATGACGTTCTCCAGCTCGCGGACGTTGCCCGGCCACTGGTAGTCGAGCAGCGCGGCCATCGCGTCGGGAGCCAGCGTCTTGGCCGGGTACAAGCCGCTCCGCGTGAAGTGCTGGAGGAAGTGCTCGGCGAGCTGCGGGATGTCGCCCTTGCGGTCGCGCAGCGGCGGCACGTGCAGGTGGATGACGTTCAGCCGGTAATAGAGGTCCTCGCGGAACGTGCCCTGCTGGATCATCTCCGGCAGGACGCGGTTGGTCGCGGCAATCACGCGCACGTCGACGACGCCGGCGGTGCGGTCCGCGCCGACCTTCTGCAGCTCGCCGGTTTCGAGGAACCGCAGCAGGAGCCCCTGCATCCGCAGGGTCATCTCGCCAATCTCGTCGAGGAACACCGTGCCGGTGTCCGCCATCTCGAGCTTGCCCTGCTTGTCGCGGTAGGCGCCGGTGAAACTGCCCTTCACGTGGCCGAAGAGTTCGGACTCGAGCAGGGTCTCGGGCAGCCCGGCGCAGTTCACCGGGACGAAGGGCCGCGCGGCGCGAGGGCTGGCTGCGTGAATGGCCACCGCGACCAGTTCCTTGCCGGTGCCACTCTCGCCGGTGACCAGGACCTTGGCGTCCGATCGCGCGATCCGCTCGATCTCTGCCTTCAGGTCGAGGACCGGAAGACTCGTGCCAAGGAGCTGTGCGTGACCGTTGCTTCTCATTGCGCTACCTGGCCGACGTTGATCTGACGGGTTCGTGCGACGAAACCCGCTGCCCCGACATCGGGGGCGTCGGCCCATTCATCTGGGTGTGGAGGGCGAACGCGCCGCGAGGCACTACTGCACCTCGCCGCTGAACAAGTGCTCCATGCTCCGGCGGGCGGTACTGTCGAGCGCCGTGAAGGCGGCCCCCATGCGATACCGCCCGGAACCATTGGCATCGGCACCGGCGTCTGCGACGCGGCGGACCTCTACCTCGACAGTGAACGGCTCGGCGCCGAGCGTGGTGTGCAGGCGCGCCCGCTGACCCACGGTCATGGGCTGGGTGGACGAGATGAGCACGCCACCCGCGCTGATGTCCACCAGCCGCACCGTCAACGACAGCGGCAACCCGATCCGATGGTCGTTCGAGAACGAGATTCGGGGTGCCCGTCGCCGCTCGAGGAAGGCCTCAGCCATGTGTTTACGCCTCCGAACGCGCCGCCGGGTCGCAGAGACCGGCAGCCACGATCCTATCAATCTGCTCGAGCGCCGATGCGCCAGGATCGATGAACTCGAACCCAACCAGATAGCGTTCGCCGTCGGTCGACTCCATCGGAGTCACGTGACGCACCCGCACCTGGAGCTGGTTGACCTTTTCCTCGAACATCAACCGGACCGCGTGCACGGCCTCGAGCTTCAGCGGGAGCCGCGATTCGACCAGCGCGCCGCCGGTCCCGAGATTCCTCAGAGGCAGCAACTCCACCGCGTCGAGCGAGCCCCAGAGCTGTCCGATGATCTCGAACCGCAGGTCTCCTCGCCGATCGCCCAGTCGCTCCTTGTACGGCATCCGCGTCATCTCCCTCGCGCTTCGACTCGCCATGACCGCCACGATCTCTGCCCCAATCCCTTTTCGGCTCGGACCTAGCTGAAGAGCAGGCCCGCCTCGCGGCGAGCGCGCGCTACGAGCGCCACGGGCGACCCGCCGACGCCGGCCGGATAGAGCGCGTGCCCGACGACCACCGGTGGAACGCGCCGTTGGCGGGCGAGCGCGTCGAGCCGCTGACGGACGCGCACGGCGGCAATCGCCACGCCTTCCGCACTCGTCCGAACGAGCACCGCCGCGATCTCCCCCGTGCTCAACTGGCCCAGCAGATCCGACGACCGCAACTCACCGCGCACGGTCTGGATGATCACCGACATCACACGGGGGTCGGGGATCTTCGCCCCGGGCACGCTCGCGACCAGCACGCCCCCGCTCAGGCTCAGACGCGTGGCGCGCGACAGCTCTTCCTTCATCGCCTCCTCGAAGGGCGGCGATGCGGGCGCCTGCTGCACGCGCGGGTCGGCGCCGCGCTGCGAGGCGCCGACCGACAGGCCCGACAGCCACGTGCGCAACACCTCGGCACCCACGCGCGCCGTGCGCGCCCGGCCCAGCGAGAACGGCCGGTCGGGAGAGGCCAGCAACTCAATCACCGCGGTGGCCTCATTGCCAAGGCCGAAGCCGAACACCATCCGATCCATGTGGAACTCGGCGGCGCCCGGATCGATCGACGGAATGGGTTCGGTCGCCCAGGCTTCGCCACCGGTCGAGTACAGCGTGACGGGACGCTCCATCTGGCGGCGCACGACCACCCGCGCGCCAGCCGCGTCCATGACCGCGACGTACTCGCCGATCACCGCCCGAACGCACGCCTGGAAGTTCCCGCGCATGGCGGTCATGCGGGCAGCCAGGCGGGCCTCGATCTCCTGAGCCCGATGCGCCTCGAGCTGGTCGAGCACGGTGCCCGCGGACCGACAGACGAGGATTAGCGTCGACTCGATCTCCCGCTCGATGACGCCGGTCACCGCAATCAACCGCCGGACCTGGTCGCCGGACACGATCGGCAGCAGCAGCAGCTCGCCCTGCTCCGATTGCCAGCCGAGCTGCTCGAGTTCCGCGATGGCCGAGATGTGGGTAGGCCCGTCCGCCGAGAGGAGGGGAAGGACGTCGAGCTCGTGCGGCGCGTTCGTCATGTCGGCGCCAGGCAGCCACGCCTCGAGCACGAACCGTCCGTTCAACTCGCGGCGGTACGCGCGGGCGTCGAGGTCATACCACACGGCGGCGGCCTGAATGAGCGCCTCGACCAGCTCCTGCTCGCTTGCGCTCTCGCGCATGTGCGCGAGGAAGCGCATCACGGCGGACAGCCGGCCGGGACGATCGCCTTCGTCGTTCTCTCTCACCCTTCGTCTCTCTGTCTCACTGTACGAGCCGGTTCCGAGGGCAGACAGACAAAATCCTACACCACCGGCCTCAACGCTGCAAAGAGACGGCCACGACCGGCCGCCTTTCACCGACTCGACGCGTCTGAAATAAGTCATTTGTAACCATCTACTTACGGAATCAAGGCGGGGTCTGTCACAATGATGAGCCTGAGCAAAGTCCACCATTGAGCAGACAAAAGTCGTCACTGGACCGCCGGCCACGACTCGACGGCCGCGCCTTGACACGCCCGTCAGAACCGACTGATGATGGCCGCGAGGAGACCCGATGACGCGTCGTACCCTGGTTGTCCTGATCGCCATCCTGCTGGTGGTCATTCCTCTGTCCGCCGCTCCCCCCACCCCGCGTCCCATTCCCAAGCTGGTCGTCATCCTCGTCGTCGATCAGATGCGCGCGGACTACATCGAGAAATTCGGCCAGCACTGGACCGGCGGCCTGCGCCGCCTGCTGGACGAGGGCGCGTGGTTTCGCGAGGCCGCATACCCCTACATGACGACGGTCACCTGCGTCGGCCACAGCACCATCGTCACCGGCAGCTTCCCGAACACGCACGGCATCGTGTCGAACCAGTGGTGGGACCGGGCGACGGGCAAGCCGGTCAACTGCGTCGCCGATGCCGCGGAAACGCTCGTGAGCTACGGGGCACCCGCCAAAGGCGGCACGAGCACGCGGAATCTGCTGGTGCCGGCACTGCCGGACGAACTGCGCGTCCAACTGCCCGTTCCGCCGCGCATCGTCTCGATGTCGGTCAAGGACTACACGGCGACGACGATGGCGGGTCGCCGCGCGGACGTCGCGGTCTGGTTCAACGCCGCCGCCCGGTCGCTCGCCTCCTCGTCTTTCTTCGGCGCCGCGCCGGTGCCGTTTGTCGCCGAGTTCGTGAAGGCGCACCCGGTCGAAGCGGAGTTCGGCAAGGCGTGGCGCAAGCTCCTCCCCGACTCCGATTACCTCTATGCCGACGACGCGCCGGGCGAGAACCCACCGGCCGGCAACGCCAGCACCTTTCCGCACGTGCTGCGCGGGGCGGGCGACACGATCGACGCCGACTTCTACACGGCGTGGGTGGAGAGCCCGTTCTCGGACGTCTTCCTGGGGCAACTGGCGGAGACGTCGATCGACAGGCTGAAACTCGGCCGGGGCCGCGGCACCGACTACCTGGCCGTGAGCTTCTCGGCGCTCGACTTCGTGGGCCATCGGTACGGGCCGCGCAGCCACGAGGTGCAGGACGTCCTCGCACGGCTGGACCAGACGATCTGGTCGCTCCTCGCCCACCTGGACCGCTCGGTCGGCCGCGCCAACTACGTGCTCGCGCTGACGGCCGACCACGGCGTCGCACCCATCCCCGAACAGATCGCGGCGGCGGGACTGAGCGCGGGGCGCATCCCGACAGCCGACCTCGTGGCGCGGGTCGAACGGGCGCTCGAACCGATGCTCGGCGCCGGCAAGCACGTCGCGCACATGGTCTACAACGATCTGTACTTCGAGCCGGGAGTGTTCGAGAGGCTGCAGGCGAATCCCGCGGCGATGCGCGCGGCGATGGACGCCGTGCGATCGATGCCGGGTGTGGCGCGGGTCTTCCGGTCGGACGAATTGGATCATCCCTTCGCGAGCGCCGAGGACCGGATCGAGCGTGCGGCGCTTGCGACGTTCCTCCCGGGGCGCAGCGGCGACTTCATCATCGTGCCGCAGCCGTACTGGATCGTCGGGGCCGGTTCGAAGGGAACGACGCATGGGACGCCGTACGGGTACGACCTGCGCGTTCCGCTGTTCCTGCTGGGAAAGGGGATCAGGAAGGGACAATTCCTCACGCCGGCGGCGCCCGTGGACATCGCGCCCACGCTCGCCTTCCTGTGCGGCATCACGCTGCCGGCTGCCGACGGGCGCGTGCTCGGCGAGGCCCTGCTGCCTGTGCCCGCCCCGGGCCAGGCCCCTTCGGCCCCGAGGAAGCAATGAGACCCAGACGGCTCGAGCCCTGCAACCTGCTGGCCCGCTCGAACGCCGCATCAACCTCGACCCGACGCTCCTCGTGGGCAACGAGCAGCATCTCCTGCACGCGGCGGGTGACCTCTTCAATCTGACGGCCGATCGACTGAAGGCGGCCGTACGGATCCGGATTCGGCACGTCGGCGCCGAGCAGTCCCTGCACCAGTCGGTCGTAAGTGGCGAGCAGGTGCATCATCCGGCCGCCCACGTCTCGGACTTCTGCCAGCATCTCGTGCGGCAGACAGGGTTGAGCTTCAACCTCCGTGACGTTCACCAGTGGCATGCTCGGTGTCTCCATGTCCAGGGCTGTTCGTGGGAGTGCCAGAGTGTGCAAGCTCAGGCGACGGCCTGCCTTGGGGGAGGCGCCGATGGCGGACCAGGTAGCAAATGCCACGCCGTCGTCGAGGATCGAGCTTTTCCGCGCATTGTGCGGAATTGACACACCAGCCGGCCGTTGCACCCGTCCGATCTGCGCCCTTCAGGGTGCAGAATCTACATGCGGACGATGAAATCGTTGATAATGAGGCCGATTCTTCAATGTCAGGGACAGGCTCCATGTCCGGAACCAAGACACGCGGCGCCAGCAGCAGCGCCGGCGAGCGGCCGTCGCGATTCTCGGACCGTGTGCTGGCTTCGGTCCGGAGGATTCCGCCCGGCCGGGTGGCCAGCTACGGCGACGTGGCGGCGATGGCGGGACGACCGCGCGCCTGTCGGGCTGTCGGAAATATCATGCGCACGTGTCGGGACGCGAACGTGCCCTGCCACCGGGTCGTCTCGGCTGACGGCGGCCTCGGAGGCTATGGAGGCCAGACCGAGCTGAAGCGTTCCCTGCTTCGCGCCGAAGGGCTGGTCGTGGTCGGCCGACGGATTCGCCGATTCCGCGAGGTTCGGTGGATTCCTGGTGCCCGGCGAACCCGGCCGGCACCGTAGTCGTATTGACGGTAGACGGACGAAACCGAATGCCGACAACGAGTACCCTTCGATTCGGTCGTGTTACATGTCTCGCCGCCGGGTCCGATGCAGTGCTGCAACGGTCCACAGGTTGCCGGCCTGTGCAACACGCGTGAGTTCAGGGTTTACCGACGGGCAACGCGCAATGGTCATGGCGCCGTCTAATGGTATGAGCGAGGCAGGGACCGGAGACCGGGAGTTGGCGGCCCGATGCCTGGCCGGTGACCGGGACGCGTTCGAGGGCCTCTACAGGCAGCACGCCTCCCGGCTCTACAATCTGTCCTATCGGATGGCGGGCAGCGCCGAGGCGGACGACCTCCTTCAGGAGATCTTCCTCCAGGCCTTCCGCAAGCTCGGGACGTACAAGGGCGAGGCTTCGATCGGCACGTGGCTGTATCGTCTCGCCGTCAATCTCTGCCTCGACCATCTGCGGAGCCGTCAGGGGCGGATGGCCGGCGCGACGGATTCGCTGGACGAAGAGGGAGCCGCGCCGGTGGTGGACCCCGGTCGTCCGGTGGAAGCGAACATCGCGAGGCTCGATCTCGAGAAAGCCATGGAGCTGCTGCCGCCGAGTTACAAGGCGGCGTTCGTGCTCCACGATGTCGAGGGGTACCAGCACGACGAGATCGCCCGGATGCTGGGAATTGCCGAGGGCAGCTCGAAGTCGCTGCTCCACAAGGCGCGGTTGAAAATGCGCGTGGCGTTGCAGAAGTGAGCCTGCTCGTGTCCTGCACTGAATATCATCAAGCGTTGTCCGATCTGATCGACGGGAGCCTCGAGGGAGACGCCCGGACGCGCGTCGAATCGCACGTTCGCGACTGCGCCGACTGCCGCCAACTGCTGGCCGATCTCAGGCACATCCGCGAGTCGGCCCGGGCGCTGCCGCGCGTCGATCTGCCCGAGTTCCTGTGGCACCGGGTCGGTGATGCCGTGGAGCGTGAAGGGCGTGCCGCGGCGCACGGAGCGCCAGCGCCGGGCCGTTCTCGGTGGACGCTTCCTGTCTGGTGGCCGGCGTGGGGCACGCTTGCCGCCGCGGCGACACTCGTCCTCGCGGCCTCGCTCGCCGGCTACTTCGCGATGCGCCCCCAACAGAAGGCCGAGCCGGCAGCGCACGTTACGGCCACCGACACCGTCCAATCCGTTGAGTCGGAACTGGATGCCGCGGACAAGCACTACGAGAAGGCGATTGCGGCGCTCGAGCTGGTGGCAAAGGACGGACGGTCCGCACTCGACCCGAAGACCGAAGCGGTCGTCCGGAAGAGCCTGGGTGTCATCGACCAGGCCATCCTGGAGAGCCGCGCGGCCCTGAAAGCGCAGCCCACGAGCGAGGTCGCGCAGGCCACGTTGTTCGAGGCGCTGCAGCGGAAGGTCGGCCTGCTGCGCGACACCATCGCCCTCGTGAACGAGATGCGGAAGGGCAACCAGACCGGCGCGGCAACGATCGTGGGCAGTCTCGGCAAGTCATGAGTGGCCGGCGCCGGCGCGGTGTGCCGGGGTTCAACGGATTGGTATCGCAGGGGGTTCTTATGCATCGCTCATTCATCGGTGTGGCAGCCGTCGTGTCGATGGTCGCCCTCCCGCTTCCGCTCCACGCGGGCGTCGCCGGGGCGACGGACCATTCGAGGTGGAACGCGCGCAGCTGGCGTGCGAGCTACGAGGCGCGGATGGGCCCCCAGCAGATCGAGAAGACGAGCAAGACGTTCCGCATCGGCGCGAACGGCACGCTCGACATCGGCAACGTCTCGGGGGACATGGTCATCACCGAGGCCGCGGGCGATACGATCACGATCGACGCGACGAAGAAGACCCGGGACAGCGACGCGAGGGACGAGTTCGCCCGCACCACCGTGACGATGGTCGAGCGGGCGGGGCGCGTCGAGGTGAGAACGACCTACACGGGCCGCAACAACCACGCGTCGGTGGACTACCGGGTGACCGCGCCTCCGGGCACGGCGGTCATCGCGCACTCGGTGTCGGGCGACATCAGGATCAGCGGTATTCGCGGCGAGCTGCGGCTGGAAAGTGTCAGCGGCGACGTGTCGGCGACCGGCGCGCTCGGCGCGTCGCTCATCAAGTCCGTGTCGGGCGAGGTGACGTTGAGCGGCGTGTCCACGCAGGCCGAGTTGACCGCCTCGAGCATCAGCGGCAACGTCACGGTCACCGGTGCGAAGGTGCGCAGCCTGGACGCGGACACGGTGAGTGGCGAGCTGAAGTTGACCGACGTCTCGTGCGATCGCGCGACCGTGAAGTCGATCAGCGGCGACGTCGATTTCTCGGGGACGTTGGCCAGGAACGGGCGCTACGAGATGCAGTCGCACTCCGGCGAGATTCGGCTGATGCTCGCCGGCGACCCGGGATTCGAACTCAACGCGCAGACCTTCAGCGGCAACGTGCGGTCGGACCTGCCCGTGACGCTGCGGGCTGGTGAGTCCATCGGCGGCCGGCACAAGGGCCTGCGCGGCATCCACGGCGACGGCAGCGCGCAGCTCATCCTGCACGCCTTCAGCGGGGACATCACGATCAGCAGGAAGTAGGCGGGAAGGCGGGGACCGGCAGTGTGCTCCCCGGCGCCGGTCCGCCTCTGCGGCCTTCGCCATCGGTCAGACCGCGCCGGCCACCGCGAGCCGCTCGGCGCGCGGGGAAACCAGCGCGCCAGCGATTTGTCGGCGGAAGCGCGGGGCCCCACTTCGTCACCCCACGCGGATTTCTGGCGCTTTCGCGCTGGTTTCCAACCTATCGCCCCCGCGACGCCTCGACGGCTCGCTGCGCCCGGCGCGGTCTGACCGATGGCGAGGTGAACGCTCACACGGCCGCCCGTCTGCGCTATCGTCCTCACGTAGCACTTCTACAGCGCCATCACATCGAACTGCTCGTGGTGCAGCAGCGCATCGGGGCGCAGCGTCACCTCGCGCTTCAGGGCCTGTCTCAGGTCGAGCAGGACGCCGTTCTCTTCTTCGCGCAGCGCCCGTGCAATCTCCGGGTTCACGCGCAGCACGAGGCCGGGGCCGTCGAGCTCCGGTCCGATCTTCCGCACCTGCTCGAGGATCTCGTAGCAGATCGTCGAGCTCGACTTGATGGTGCCGGTGCCGGAACAGTAAGGACACGGTTCGGTCAGCACGCGTTCGAGGCTCTGCTTCACCCGCTTCCGCGTGATGATGATCAACCCGAAATCCGACACGGCGAGCGCTTTCGACGGCGACCGATCCTTCTTCAGCTCCAGCTCGACCGCCTGCAGCACCTTCTGACGGTTCTTCTTCTCCTCCATGTCGATGAAGTCGAGGACGATGATCCCCCCGAGGTCGCGCAGGCGAACCTGCCGCACGATCTCCTTCACCGCTTCGAGGTTGGTCTTGACGATCGTGTCTTCCAGCCGGCCGTTCTTCTTGCCGACGTAGCGTCCCGTGTTCACGTCGATCGCCACCAGCGCCTCGGTCTGGTTGACGACGATGTAGCCGCCCGACTTCAGCCAGACCTTGCTCTTCAGCGCCTTGTCCACCTCGGACTGGACGCCGTATTCCTCGAAGATGGGAAACGGCTTGTCGTAGAGCTTCACGCGCGACGAGATCGCCGGCATCACGCGGTCCACCATCTCGCGGACGCGCTGGTACTCCTGGCGGTCGTCGATGCGGATGGCCGAGAACTCCTCGGTGAGCAGGTCGCGGAGCAGCTTGGTCACGAGGCCCTGCTCGCGGTAGATGACCGCGGGCGCGCGGACCGACTCGGACCGCTGCCGCACGTCGTTCCAGATCCGCTGGAAGTAGGTGAGGTCGTCGATGAGGTCTTCGGGCGGGCGGGCGGCGGTGGCCGTGCGGATGATGACGCCGCCGATGAAGCCCTGCTGCTCGCGGAACTCGCGGACGATGCCCCGCAGGCGGGCCCGTTCGTCGCGCGACTCGATCTTGCGGGACACGCCGACGTGGTCGACGGTCGGCATGAACACGAGGAACCGCCCCGCCATCGTGACGTGGCACGTCAGCCGGGCTCCCTTCGTGCCGAGGGGCTCCTTGGCCACCTGGACGATGACCTCCTGGCCTTCGCGCAGGAGATCCTCGATCTTCGCGCTGCTTCCGGCTTCGCGTTCCCGGCGGCCCTCGTCCTCGGACTCCTCGTCGTCACCAGATTCGAGGCGGTCGAACTCCTCCATCGTGTTGACGACGTCGGTGACGTAGAGGAAGCCGTCGCGCTCGAGACCGATATCCACGAACGCGGACTGCATCCCCGGGAGGACCTTGGACACGCGCCCCTTGTAGACGTTGCCCACCACCCCGCGCTGACGTTCGCGCTCGATGAAGATCTCGGTCACCAGGTCGTCCTCGAGAATCGCCACCATGGTCTGGTGGCCGTTCGAGGAGACGATCATCTCCTTGTTCATGCAACTCGCTCCACGAGTGGGCCGTCACGATCAGGCGCCAGAAGGCGAGAAGCACAAGCAAAGCCGAACGTGACGGCGCCGCCAGCCAGGCGGCGTCGGTCCGGGCTTCGAGCTCGCAGATTCCCGCAGCGCGTGATCCCGACATCCCCAAATCCCCCGGCGGACACCTTGTCCGCCTGCTGTGTGTCTTATCGGCCCCAATCCGTCAATTGGTGAACCGGCGCATCCTCACGTTGAGGATGAGGCCAAAGCCGGCCAGTGTCGCAATCACCGACGACCCCCCTGAACTCATCAGCGGGAGTGTCAGTCCCTTCACCGGGGCGAGGCCTGCCGACATGGTGATGTTGTAGATCACCTGGAAGGCGAACGCCCCCAGTACGCCGATGACGACGAAGGCGCCAAGCCGATCCTTGGCCAGCCGCGCCGTCTCCAGCGCCCGGACAATCACGAACAGGTACAGGCCGAGCGCGACGATGACGCCGACCAGTCCCTGCTCTTCCGCGAACACCGAGAACACGAAGTCGTTCCAGGCCACCGGCAGGAACCGCAACTGGCCCTGCGTGCCCTTCATGAACCCCTTGCCCCACACTCCGCCGGACCCCACGCTGATCCGGGCCTGGATCTGCTGGTAGCCGGCCCCGCGGGCGTCGAGCTCCGGGTCGATGAACGTCGAGATGCGGCTCTTCTGATAGTCCTTCAGCGCGTAGCGCCAGGCCACCGGCGCCGCGACGATGGCCACGAGCAGGAGGATGCCCAACAGGCGCATGCGCATCCCGGCGAGGTAGGCAATCGCCAGGAAGATGGCGAGAAGCGTGACCGCCGTGCCCAGGTCGGGCTCTCTTGCGATCAGCAGGAAGGGGATGAGGGTCAGCACCGCGCCGACCGCCAGATCGGGCACCGACGGGTTGCCGCGCCGGCTGTCGTCGAAGAACTTGGCCAGCGTCAGCGCCACGCAGATCTTGGCGAATTCGGACGGTTGGAGATTGAAGAGCGGGAGCGGGAGCCAGCGGCGTGCGCCGCCCCCGGTCGTCCCGACGAACAGGACGGCCAAGAGCAGCACGACCACCAGCAGGTAGAACACGAGGGAGTTCTCGGCCAGCGACCGGTAGTCCACGGCAAGGCACACGACGAAGGCGAGCAGGCCGAGGGCGATCGCGTAGAGCTGCCTGATGTACAGGTTCGCGTTCGGCCCGCCGTGGGTCGTGCTGTAGATCATGACGACGCCCATGCCGCAGAGGGCCACGAGCGCCGCGATCGTCAGCCAGTCGATGTGGTGGAACAACCGGCGTTCGAACATCGGACGTTATCTTCTGCCTGCGCCGCGAGGAATCACTCGTGTCGTACGCCGCCCGTGACGGCCGCCACCACCGGCACCGCGGGCGTCGCCGCGGGCTGAGGTGGAGGCACGAACTGCGGCAGCGGACGGCCTTCCTTCTTGGCGAAATAGGTCTCCATGGCGAAGCGGGCGACGCGCGCGGCCTCGGCCCCGTGGAGGGCGTGCTCGGCGAACACGGCACCGGCAATTTCCGGGTTGTCGCGCGGCGCGAAGAACACGAACCATCCGTTGTCGCGCAGGTCCATCTCGGTCTTCCCCGCCGCCGCCTTGCCCCCCTGGAGCGAAATCACCTGCGCGGTGCCGGTCTTCCCCGCCACGTCTCTCCCGGCCATCCGCGCGTTGCCACCCGTCCCCGCGCCGTTGACGACCATCCAGAGCCCCTGGTGGATCGTCGCGAGCGTTTCCGGCTTGAACTCGACCTTCGACTTCGGGGGCGGCGGCGGCACCACCTGCCACCCGCGCCCCTGGTCGACCGCGCGAACCAGGTGCGGCACGTGGCGCGTGCCGCCGTTGGCGATCGTCGAGATGTAGACCGCCATCGACACGGGTGTGACCGACACCTGGCCCTGGCCGATCGACACGGAGATCGTCTCGCCCGCGTACCACTTCTCACCGGTGGTCGCCTTCTTCCACTCTGGCGACGGCATGATGCCCTGCAGTTCGTTCGGCAGGTCGATGCCGGTCTTCTCGCCCAGGCCGAGCAGCTTGGCCCACTTGGCGATCTTGTCGATTCCGACCATGTTGCCGAGCGTGTAGAAGTAGACGTTGCACGACTGCTCGATGGCGTGCTCGAGGTCCAGCGCGCCGTGGCCGTGGCCGAGCGACTTCAGGCTCCAGCACTGGAACGGGCGGCCGAAGAAGGTCGCGCTGCCGACGCAGTTGACGCGGAAATCCGGCGTGATGACGCCCTCTTCCAGCGCGGCCGTTGCCACCACCATCTTGAAGGTGGACCCGGGCGAGTACCGCCCTTGAATGCCCCGGTTCTGCAGGGGCTTCAGCTTGTCGCTGTTCAAGTCGCTCCAGGTCGCGCGCTTGATGCCGGCGGCGAAGGAATTCGGGTCGTAGGCGGGCAGGCTGGTGTACGCCAGGATCTCCCCGTTCCGCGGATCGAGGATGATCGCCGATCCCGAGTAGCCGAGCCCCTTGAACGCGTCCTCGGTCGCCCGCTGCACGTCGTAGTCGATCGTCAACTGCACGCGGCGGCCTTCCGACGGCGGCACCTCGTCGAGCGTGCGGATCTCCCGCCCCACGCTGTTGACGACCACGCGGCGGGCGCCGTCGGTGCCCATCAGCACCTTGTTGTAGACCTTCTCGACGCCCGCCTGGCCGACGATGTCTCCCGAGTGGAACCCCTCGTCGACGAGCTGCCCTTCGGTGACCTCGCCGACGTAGCCGAACAGGTGCGCCGCGAGGGCGTCGGTTGGATAGTGTCGCGTCGGCACGCGCTCGACGAGCACATCGGGCAGTTCCGAATCGAGCCGCCGGGCGGTCACCGCGGCCACCTGGGCGAGCGTGGCGTCCTCGACAATCGGGATCGGGCGGTAGCTCGGCTGGCTGCGATGGCGGCGCACGACCTCGCGGACCGTCGCCTCGTCCACACCGAGGACCTGCGCGAGGAGCTGGATGGTGTGGTCGAGGTTGTGGCTGTGCTCCCTGACGACCGAGATCACGAACGAGTCGCGGTTCTCCACGAGCGCCCGTCCGCCGCGATCGAACAGCACGCCGCGCGGCGCGCGCAGCCCGAGTGTCCGCTGATGGTTGTTCTCCGCCATCTCGCGGAACTTCGGGTGCTCGACCACCTGGAAGTACCAGAAGGCCAGCGCCAGCGCCACGAACAGGCCGACCACCGAGTACTGCACGATGATCAGCCGCGTGATCAGCTTGCGCCGATCCTCCGGCAGCCCGACTGGCCCCGGCCCATCACCGGTGACGAACCTGAACATGAAGTCCTACCCGATTATCGCCTGGCCCGCCCGCGGCCCATGGCACGTCGGTGCTCGAGCAAGCGAGGCACGCCCTCGGTCACCTGGAACACCATGAGACCGATGAGCGCATTTCCCAAAGCCTGTGCGACGACGCCCCCGAGGGGCCACGAGATCGGCCCCGGGTCGAGCAGCGCATGGAACCCGATGATCACCGCCATCTGCAGCACGGTCGCGCCGAAGAATACCAGGAACCTCGGCACCGACTGCGTGAGGATGAACGTCGTCCCGACCGTCCCGACGAGAAACCCCACCAGCGTTTTCGCCAGGCCACCGATGCCGACGATCCCGCTGGTCAACGCGTCCTGCGCGAGCCCGGCCATCGTGCCGGACACGATGCCGACGGTCGGGCCCGACCGCAGGGCGAGGAACACGACCGCCACCAGCACGAGGTCCACCCCAATTTCACCTCGAACCAGGAAGCGCGCCAGCGTGGTCTGCAGCGCCAGGGCGGCCGCGATTGTCAGGATGACGCGCAGGGCCGTCACTCGCGCTTCTCCGCGCTCGCGTCCGGCGTGGCCGCCCCGGGCGCGGCAGGCGCCGCCGGACCGGCGAGCACGACGAGCACCCGCTCGAGTGCGGAAAAATCGACCGCCGGCCGAACGCGAATCGCCCGGAACGATCCGCCCGCCTTCTCGATGGTCTCCACCAGGCCGACCACGAACCCCGCCGGGTAGATCCCGTCGATGCCCGACGTCACCACCTGGTCACCAACCGCGAGGTCGGCCGACGTGCTCACGTACTCGAGGCGCAGCAACGCCTCGCCGCTGCCGAGCACGATCCCTTGCGCGCGCGACCGTGCGACCATGACGGCCGCGGCGGCGCTGCGGTCCACGAGCAGCTGCACTTTCGACGCCCGCCGTGAGGGCATGACCACGCGGCCCACCACCCCGTCCGGAACGATGACCGCCATGTCCGCGCGGACGCCGTCGGCGGTTCCCCGATCGATCGTGAGCGTGCGAAAATCGGCGGTCGCGCTCGTCCCGATGATCTCGGCCGGCCGCGTCGACCACTGGGTCTTGTCACGCAGGCCGAGCAGTCGCCGGAGGCTCTCGCTCTCGCCGGCCAGCTCCCGGGACCTCTGCAGCGCGACTTGCAGATCGCTCACCCGCTGTCGAAGCGCGTCGTTCTGCCGGTGCACGTCCTGGAGGCCAACATAGGCGTCCCATACGGTCCGGCCCGCCCGGACCGCGCCCGACGTCGCTCGCTGCACCTCGGCAAATGCGCCGAAGACCACGGCCTGGAGCAGCGGAACTCCCGACCGCGAGTTCACCTGCACGGAGATCAAGATGATGTGCCCGACGGCGACGGCCAGGAACAGGTAGCCGCTTCGCTGCCGGATGTCGGGAAGTGCCATGGACGCACTAGGACTTAGTACTTCGACTCGCAACTACGGCCACAATCCGCACTCGGCGCACGCGGCCGGTGCCGCTCGCTCAGCACTGAGTCCTGAAGCCACGAATACGTTGCCGAACTTGTGCATCGGAGGACTCAGTCGATCGAGATTTTTCTCAACAGGTTGAAATCCGACAGCATCTTGCCCGCGCCGAGGACGACCGACGACAGCGGGTCTTCGGCCATCGCCACCGGCAGGCCCGTCTCCTCGCGCAGCCGCTTGTCCAGGTTCTTCAGCAGCGAGCCACCACCGGTCATCACGATCCCGCGGTCCACGATGTCGGCGGACAACTCCGGCGGCGTGCGTTCGAGCGCGACGCGCACCGCGTCCACGATGACGTTCACCGTCTCGGCCAGGGCCTCGCGAATCTCCTCGTCGGTGACGGTGATCGTCTTCGGCACCCCCTCGATCAGGTGGCGGCCCTTGATCTCCATCGTCAACCGCTCTTCGAGCGGGAACGCCGAGCCGATCTCCATCTTGATGGCCTCGGCCGTGCGCTCGCCGATGAGCAGGTTGTACGTCTTCTTGATGTACTGGATGATCGCCTCGTCCATCTCGTTGCCCGCCACGCGGACCGCCTTGCTGTAGACGATGCCCGCGAGCGAGATGACGGCGATGTCCGTGGTGCCTCCGCCGACGTCGACGATCATGTTGCCGGAAGGCTCGGTGATGGGCATCCCGGCGCCAATGGCCGCGGCCATCGCCTCTTCGACCAGGTGCACCTCGCTGGCCTTGGCACGGTAGGCGCTGTCCTTGACCGCGCGCTTCTCGACCTGGGTGATCTCCGACGGGACGCCGATCACGATGCGCGGGCGAACCCACATGTTGCGGTTGTGGGCCTTCTTGATGAAGTAGGTGAGCATCTTCTCGGTGACTTCGAAGTCAGCGATGACGCCGTCCTTCATCGGCTTGATGGCGACAATGTTGCCCGGCGTGCGGCCGAGCATCTCCTTGGCTTCCTTGCCGACGGCCTCGACCCGACCGTTGATCTTGTTGATGGCCACGATCGACGGCTCGTTGACCACGATGCCCTTGCCGCGCGCATACACACAGGTGTTGGCGGTGCCGAGATCGATGGCCAGATCGCTGGAGAAGAGCGAGAACACAGAACGAAGACTCAATGAAGGCTCCTACGTCGTCAAGTAATGCGGGCTAGCGTGTACTGCCGGGCGCGACGGGCGCGAGCCCCTCGGCCGACTCGATTCCATCCTTGCCGCGACCTTTGACGCGATACATCGCGGTGTCGGCCGCCGCGAGCAGCGCTTCGGGCGTCTCCGCCACGTCGGGCAGCGTCGCCGCGCCGACCGACGCGGTCAGGCGATAGCCAATGCCCTCACCCTCGAGGAAGGGCTGGCTCGCCACGCGCTCACGCACGCGCTGGGCCACGAGCAGGGCGCCCTCGCGTGCGGTATCGGGCAGAATCAGCGCGAACTCGTCGCCGCCAAACCGCGCGACGACATCCGTCTCGCGCGCACCCGACTGGATCCGTCCGGCCGCCTCGACGAGCGCCCGGCTGCCACACAGGTGGCCGTAGCGATCGTTGATCCCCTTGAACCCATCCAGGTCGACGAACAGCAGCGACAGCGGCCGCCCGGTCCGTACGGCGCGCTTCACCTCGCGGCGCAGCGCCCCCGACAGGTACCGGGAGTTGAACAGGCCCGTCAGGTCGTCCACCGAGGACAAGGCATTGGCGCGCTTCAGGCGCAGGGCGACATCGAGCGAACCGGCCACGGCATCGGTCAGGGCGAAGATCGGGGCCAGGCGATCGTGGCCCAGGTCCACGGCTGGCGCATCGGCGGCTGGCTTCTCTTCGACGGCCACGAGCACCCCGACCACGCGGCCGTGTGACCGCAGCGGCAGCCCGAAAAGCGCCGGCGTGGACATGGCAGCCCGTCGGCCCGCCTCACGTGCCGTCGGAGCCCGCCAGAGCGGCTGCCCACCCGCCACCACGCGATCGGCCATATCCGCGACCAGCCCGCGATGACGCCCGGCGACGTTCTTCTCGGCGAGCCAGCGCAATCCCCGCCCTTCGTCCATGGCCAGAACGGCCCAGGCATCACCGCCGAACCAGTCGGCCGCCAGATCGACGAACTGCGCCGCCATGCGCTCGGGCACGCGCGTGCTGCCCGTGGCGTGCAGGATCGAGTCCTGCACAACGGCACGACGTCCACTCGACTTGAGTCCCTGCAGGAATTCGCGAAGCCGCACCGCGAGAACCTCACTGGGTACGAGAACGCGGCGGCCGGAATATCCGACGGACCGAGGTACCGGGAAGCACAGAGATTCGCCACTCACCGCGTCCGCCGTCGTCTGGCGCACGCGCCTGGCGCCCTGGGTTCCCGCAAGGTCAGCTGGCGAACAGAGAACTGCCGCTAAGTTCTTCTATACCACGCAAATATACCACACAGCCCGGCCCGCTTTGCAGCCCTGATTCGCCGGTTGGCGCATTTTTTGACGGCGCCCGGGGCCGGTGGCCGTCCGCTCACTCGAGTTGACCTCCGGGCGGGTCCTGTCCGGACGGTCGCCACACTGACGCCCGCCCGCTCGAGTCGACCTCCGGGCGGCGCGGTGGTGGGTCAGTTTGCCTTTCGGTCGAGCAAGGCCACGATTTCCGAAACTGACCAGACGTGATCAGCGAGCCCAGCTTCCATCGCGGGCGTCACGCGCAGCGTCTGATGCACGCGGCAGAAGTTGTAGTAGGCGAAGTAGAGGGCAACCGCCGCGCAATGGTTCTCGACCTTCTTTGAAAACGCATTTGTGAGACGTGTGAACCGGCGCATCGACATTCGCATCGTCAGATTCTGGCGCTCGACGTAGGACGTCGAGATGTGTTTCGGGTCTGGGTCGCCCGTGACCGTCTCAACCTTGCAGCCAAGGCACTGCGCCGGGCTGTACCGCTTCTCGCCTTCCGGCGCAGAGCCATAGATCTTCTGCAGCACGGCGTAGTCGATGTCTGCGCCGAAAGCATCTTCGACCGCCGCCAGATAGGGCTTGTGGCCGTCCGTCGTCAGCTGCACCCGGTTCCGGAGCCGGCTCGCGACGTCCTGCACGAACGCGTACGCCGCGCCTGCGTCGCGCGTCCCAACCAGCCAGGACACGATCAACTTGCTGTCGGCATCGATGGCCGTCCAGGTCCACACGTCGCCGATGCCGAACTGGCCCGCCTTCTCGGCCGGCACATTCTTCTGTTTCGCACCGACGAACGACCAGATCTCATCGCACTGCACTCGGCGCGAGCGGACGTTTCTGACCGCCCCATCGTGGAACTTCTCGCAGGCCGGGCCGAGTTCCGTGAGCAGCTTGACGATCGTGTTCTTCGCCACGCCCGTCAGGCGGACCGTCGCCCGGATGCTGCAGCCTTCCACCAGGGCCGCCACAACCGCCGCGCGCTTCTCGACGCTCAGCTTGTTCATACTGACTCATATACGTGCTCGACAAGGCATTGTCAAGTGGGAAAAATGACTCCGAGTTAGTGCAGAAGGCGCATAATTGCAGATAGACCTCCGGCGATCAAAGCGCGAAAGTCAGCGCAAAGATCGTAACGTGTTGGCGGTATTGTTCCGATAGAGGGAGTGACCGAGGAGAGAGCTACACGCTCCTGAGAAACTGCGTAGTCGGCTGACTCCTTGGGTGGTGGCCCAATTGCAGCGCGACGACTCACCTTCAGTGTATCACGAGGGGGTGAGTCATGGTTTGCATACTGCGTTGGCGGAGACCTAAGCGGATGACAGGAACGCTCTTAGAATTTGCGGCCGACCCTCGCGACACGCCGATTTACAGCGTGGCCGAGGTTGCCGCAATGGTCGACGTTCCGCGGAGCACCCTGCGTCATTGGCTGCGAAAGCCTAAGAGCGGACGCGCGCTTATTGAATGTGAACCGCGCCTGGGTTTGTCATTCTACAACCTGCTAGAGGTCCACATCCTCAAGGTAGCTTTACAGCGCGAGGCATGGCTACAGCGCATTCGCGCGGCAGTCGAGAAGTTGAGATTAAGCGCCCCTGGTTCGGCTCATCCCCTACTGGAGCGGGATCTGTTCACCGCCAGCGGGTACCGAAGCCTATTTGCCACAACGGTAACGGGAGACATTGAGAATCTGTCGAGCGGTGGGCAACTGGAGTTTCGCCAATTCCTTAAGAGATACCTGGATCGTATCGACTATGACACCTACGGGCCTTACCAGTTGCGGCCCTTTGGATGTCAGCACATTGCAATCAACCATCGCGTTTCGGGCGGGCGGCCAGTCGTAAAGGGCACCGGTATTCTCGTGGAACTTCTTGCGCGTCGGCGACGAGCAGGAGAAACCCCAGATCAACTCGCCAAGGACTACAACCTAACTCCTGCTGATGTCCGAGAAGCCATCAGGTACGCCGCAGCGTAGGCGCGAGTGCGTACTCCAGCTCGACGAGAACATGAGCTCTCCGATTATCGTCGAGCCATGTCAGATGCTGGACGGCTGGACCATCATCGCTCATAGAGACAGCTTCTCTCCAGGGACCAGCGATAAGGATGTTGTTGAGCGTTGCGGCGAGGAGGGCTGGGCGCTGGTCACCTGCGATGAGATGCGGTACACGCCCGAGACAATGGTCATGATGGCTGAACTGAGCGTCCCGCTGTTCCGGGTGGTGACCAAGCGGGAAACGCACTTCGTCGAAGTCTTGGCTACGCTGGTTAAGGCGCGAACGAACATCATCTCGACACTGCGAAAGAACTGCACCGCATTTGTTGCGCACATTCACACGGGTGGCAACGTGAAGGTCATGACTAGATACGAAGAACCGGCCGAGAGCTTAACCGACGCTCAGCTCAAGACCAAAAGGAAATTTGGCCGGCTTTAGTTGCGTTTCTTGGCTGACCACCTGGTGTTCGCCGCTTTCCTAGCGATTTCCTTGCGCTTGCGCGCTGACAGCTTCTCGGCCCTCGCCTTCCCGCCCTTGGATGCCCCCAACTTGCTCAGTGCCACAGCCGCCGGGTTTCTGGTATCCGGCGGTTCTGGTGGTAGCGGAGTGCCGTCTAGGTGTTCGCCAATGGCCTGCTCGACGACGCCCCTGGCCACCTCGACGAAGTCACGCTTGACCCCTGTCCTGCTTGCTCGGGTAGGCATGCCCACAATATGACAGCCGACCGGCCGAAGCGCAAGGGGCGCCGATTTCAAACTGACCCACTACCGGCGGCGCGCCCGGCTTGCCGGGTCCCTGCGTCCGTCATATGATAGGTGATTCTGTCGGCTGGAACCTTTCCCTAGAGGCGAGTTGAATCATGACCATGCTGGACCGGATGCGTCGGCACAAGGGCTGGCTCAAGTGGAGCTTGGCTCTCGTGGTCCTCGCATTCATCATCTTCTACATCCCCGCGTTCCTCGGCCGGGGCGACGGCGGTGAAGCCGCGTTGTCGAGCGATACGGTCGCGACCGTCGATGGCCACCAGATCAGCGTGGCCGAGTTCCGCCGCGCGTATCAGGCGCAGATGCAGATGTACCGCGGCGCGTACGGCGGCAACGTCAGCGAGCAGATGCTGAAGCAACTCGGCCTCGATCAGCAGATTCTCCAGCAGATGGTCGACGAGCAGGCATCGCTCTTGGAGGCCCGCAAGCAGGGCATCGACGTGACCGACGCCGAGGTGGCGCAGCGGATCTTCGCGATCCCCGCGTTCCAGGAGAACGGCAAGTTCATCGGCCAGGCGCGCTACGCGGCGCTGCTGCGGATGCAGCGGCCGCCGATGTCGGTCGAGGAGTTCGAGGAGAACCTCCGGCGGAGCCTCGTCGTGGACAAGCTGCGGGCCGCGCTCACCCAATGGGTCAGCGTCACCGACAAGGACGTCGAGCGCGAGTACCGGCGGCGGAACGAGAAAGTGAAGCTCGAGATGGTCAGCTTCGCCGCGGACAAGTTCCGCCCGGAGGTCACGGTCAGCGACGCCGAGCTCGTGCCGTACTTCGAGGGCCGCAAGGAGCAGTACCGCATCGGCGAGAAGCGGCGGATCAAGTTCCTGCTGCTGGACCTCGACGCGATCCGCGCCAAGACCCAGCCGACGTCGCGCGAGATCGAGCGGTCGTACAACGAGAACCTCGAGCTCTACTCGACGCCCGCGCAGGTGCGTGCCAGCCAGATCCTCCTGAAGACCGCGGGCAAGAACGAAGCCGAGGTCAGGACGAAGGCGGAAGGCATCCTCAAGGAAGCCAAGGCCACCACCGACTTCGCCGCGCTGGCGAAGAAGTACTCGGAGGACGAAGCGTCGGCCAAGAACGGCGGCGACCTCGACTACTTCCAGAAGGGCAAGATGGTCCCCGAGTTCGACGAGGTGGCGTTCGCGCTCGAACCGGGCCAGGTGAGCGATCTGGTGAAGACGCAATACGGGTTCTACATCATCAAGGTCACCGACAAGAAGCCGGGCACGACGCGCACGCTCGACGAGGTGCGCCCGCAGATCGCCGACCAGCTCGCGTGGGAGCGCGCGCAGGCGAAGGCGGCCGACGACTCGGCGGCGCTCGAGAAGGAGATCCGATCGCCCGCCGATCTCGACAAGGTTGCGGCTGGGCGCGGCCTGAAGGTGCAGGAGTCGGGCTTCTTCACGCGCGACGAACCGATCATGGGCCTCGGGCCCTCACCGCAGGCGGCCGCCGAGGCCTTCGGCTTGGCATCGGGCCAGGTGAGCGGCGCGGTCCGCGTGTCGCGCGGCTACGCCTTCCTCACGGTCACCGGCACGCAGGCTCCGCACGTGCCCAAGCTCGACGAGGTCAAGGATCGGGTCCGCGAGGATCTGACGAAGGAGAAGGCCAAGGAACTCGCGCGCCAGAAGGCGCTCGCGGTGAGCGGCTCGCTCAAGAGCGCCGCGGACTTCACCAAGGCCGCCAAGGCGGCGGGGCTCGAGGTGAAGACGACGGAGCTCGTGGCGCGCGACGCGCCACTGCCCGACCTCGGCGTCAGCCAGCAGGTCGATGACGTCGCGTTCTCGCTGCCCGCCGGCGCGGTCAGCGATCCGATCGCCACCGACAACGCGGTGGCCATCGTCCGGGTCGTGGAGCACCGCGAGCCGACGCCGAGCGAGTTCGCTGCCGAGCGGGACCGCATGAAGGGCGAGATGCTGAACGAGCGGCGCGGCCGTTTCTTCAGCGCCTACATGCTGAAGGCGAAGCAGCGCATGAAGATCGACGTGAACCGCGAGAACCTGCAGAGGGTGATCGGGTAGGAGCCTGGATTCAGGATTCGGAAGCGAGAACTGAGACCTGAGAAGGCAGAATTCGGACACGGGGAAGGGCGCAGCAACCTGCGCCCTTTTCCGTGTCCGCCTCTCATCGTAAGTACCCGTAAGGCAGCATCGCCAGCGGCTCGCCCTTGTGGAACAGCGTGAACGGCGCGGCCACGATGCCAACCGCGCGCCGCTCGGTAATCCCCAGCCAGGACGCCAACCGCGTCATCTCGTCGGCCCCACCGAACTGCGCGGTCAGCAAATCGTAGAAGGTCCGTCGCGGCGGATAGACGACGATCTCGACATCGGTGGTGATCTTCGCCTTCTGCTTGGCCAGGGCGATCGCGCGATCGAGGCCGCCAAGCGCATCCACCAGCCCAATCTGCTTGGCCTGCCGGCCGCTCCACACCCGGCCCTGCGCGATGGCGTCCACGCGCTCCGGCGTCGAGTGGCGCGACGCGGCGACCCGTTCGACGAACTGATCGTAGAAGGCCTGCAACTGCTCGCCCACCTTCGCACGCTCGCCCTCGTTGTAGGGCCGCGTGGGCGAGTTCATGTCCGCGTGCCGTCCAATGCTGACGCCCTCGATGTTCGCACCGAGCTTCGCGAACGTGCCGCCGGTGACGATCTTGCCGCCGAAGATGCCGATCGAACCGGTGAGCGTACCTGGCTCCGCGACGATTTGCGGCGCGGCCATCGCGATGTAGTAGCCGCCCGACGCCGCGAGGTCGGACATCGACGCGACCAGCGGCTTCTCCGGCTTGGCGTCGCGCAGCAACGTCAGCTCGCGCCAGATCACGTCGGACGCGACGGCCGACCCGCCCGGGCTGTCGATCCGCAACACCACCGCCTTGATGTCCGGGGATTCGCGGACCTTCCGGATGTACTCGATCAGCGTGTCGGATCCGAGAACCGATCCATTTGTCGGGTCGTATCCGCTGCGCCCCGACACAATCGTACCGGTCGCGTACAACACCGCCACGCGCGGCCCGCGTTCGAGGCCGAGCGACCGTGCGCTGACCCTGGTGTAGTCGTCGATGTCGATCCGCTGGTCCTTGCCGAATGGGATCTTCCCCTTGTCGGCCAGCTGATCCTGATACGCGATGTCGTCGATGAGCCCGGCGCGGAGCGCGTCCTCGGGCAGGAACGGCCCTTCGTCGAGCAGCGCCCGTACGTCGCCCTCGCTCTTCTTCCGGCCGTCGGCGATGGCCGTCACGATCTGCTCGTAGCTGTCGCGGTTCAGCGATTCGGCCATCTCGCGGTGGGCCGGCGTGTACGTCTTCTCGGTCAGCTGATTCGGCGCCGTCTTGTACGCGCCGATGTGGAGCATGTCGGGATACGCGCCGATCTTGTCGAGCGTGCCGCGCAGGAACAGTTCGTAGCTCGCGAGGCCCGTCAGCTGCAGCGGACTGGATGGCACGAGGAAGATGCGGTCGCAGGCGGTGGCGAGGTAGTACTCGGTCTGGCCGCCGTCCTCGAGGTACGCGATCGCCGGCTTGCCGGACCGCCGGAAGTCCAGGATCGCGTCACGCAGTTCCTGCGCCTTGGCGAGGAAAGGCGACGCCAGCGCGCTCGGGCGGACGACGAGCGCGACGATACGCGAGTCGGCCTTGGCCTTTCGAACGTTCTGGACGAGCGTCCGCACGCTCGGGGTCCGCTGGACCGGCAGGAACTGGCTGAAGCTCTCGTCCGGTCCACCCTCGCTCGGGTCGCCGTCGATGCGGAGCACCAGGGTGGAGCGCGTCGGAACCGATGGCTCGCGGCCCAGCATCAGCCAGATCGCGAGAAGCCCGCCGAACGAGATCAGGCAGGCGATCATCACGAGAACGAGGACCAGTGCCACTCCGCGTCGGACCGCCACGGACGCCTCCTCTGAGGTGCAAATCCAAGGAGATGCGTGTCTCAGCATCCCCGACCCACCCGGATCATTCACGAAGGAGTATATCGCCCTTGGTAGTTCAGGCGGGCGCCAACCTGGACCCGGCGCGGGGCTTCAGAGACTCGCCCCAGGAATCCGATTCCGAATTCTGGTTGACCGATTGCCCGAGACGCGGTGATGTCCGTGTCGTATCGGCCACCCCCCGGCCGGCGCTCACGCCGGCGGAGCGGGCCGGGCCTCGCGCCGCGCGGCGCTGTCCGGGCGAAGCCTCCCGGCGGCGGCTCTCGGTCCCCGCCCCACCACGTCGCCGGCGCGGACGGCGACCGGAGGACGCCGGGCGGAGCCGAGCCTTCGAGGCGTCGCGGGGGCGACAGCACGGAAACCAACGCGCAAGCGCCAGAGATCCGGGTGGGGTGACGAAGTGGGGCCCCGCCCTGCCGCCGACAAACCGCTGGAGCGCTGGTTTCCCCGCGCGCCGAGCGGCTCGGCGCCGGCCGGCGTCTGCCGGGCGCCCTCGCCGGTGGGCGGCCCGGGCCCCGCGCCGCGCGGCGCGAGGCCAGATCCGCTCCGACGGGGACCGATCGCCTCAGACGCGCAGCCGGAGGGGACCGGCAGGGCGCGCCGGACGATTGTGCGGATGCCAGAAGCGCAGGGCGATGGCACCCACGATCAGTTGGACGACGACGACGAGGATCACGCAGGCGGGCCAGCCCCAGCGGTCCCAGAACAGCGCTGGCAACGAACCGCCGGCGCTGCCGCCCAGGTAGTAGCAAGTCGCGTACAGGCCGACCGCGAGGCCACGATTGCGCGTCGCAGCCGAACCGACGTAGCTGCTGGCCGCCGCCTGCGCGATGAACACACCGGTCGAGGCGATCGCCAACCCGGCCAGGATCGTCGCGAGCGTGCCGACGAGTGTCAGCAACGCGCCGACGACGCCGAACGTGATCGCGACGGCCATACCGCGGTCGTGGCCATACCGATCGATGACCGGGCCGACGAACGGCGTGATCACCGCTCCGACGAGATAGACGGAGAACACGGAACCAAGCGCCACGGTACTGAGGTGAAACGGCGGCGCGGCCAGCAGGAACGTCACGTAGGTGAACAGCGCGACGAGCGAGAACAGGACGCCGGAGCCGACCACGAAGGCGCTGACCAGTTGCGGATTCCGCAGGTGGCCGACGAGCGCGTCGACCCGCGACTCTTCGCGGGCGTGAACCGGGTGCAGATCGACGGGCAGCCAGCGCCACAACGCCACAGCCGCCCCCAGGTTGAGTGCCGCGAGCACGACGAACGACGAGCGCCACGTAATGTCGGCGGCGACGACGCCGGCGATCACGCGGCCGGAAAAGCCCCCGACGACCGTGCCGCTCACGTACGCGGCCGTGGCCGCCCCGGCGCGCCATGGTGGCCACTGCTCGTGGATGTAGGCGATCGTCACCGCGAACACGCCGGGCGTGAACACCCCCTGGAGGAAGCGCCACGCGATCAACTGCCCGAGCGTGGTCGACGTGGACGCCATCAACGTGGCCAGTGCCAGCGCCAGTGCCGCGCCGACGATGACCCGCTTGCGTCCCACGCGGTCCGCCAGGCGCCCGACGAGGGGGGCCGCGATCGCGACGCCGACGGTCGAGGCCGTGACCGTGAGGCTCACGCCAAGCGTGGTGGCTTTGAACGCGCGGGCGAGGAACGGCAGCAGGGGCTGGGTCGAGTACAGATCCAGGAAGGCCGTGGCGCCCGCCAGGACGACCGGAAAGAGCCGCGGCGATTCAGAGGTCGAGGACCGCATCCAGGGTCAGTGTAGCGTCATTCGCACGCGCCATGAGTGCCACCCGAGACCGTCGCCGAGCCCGATGGCTGGACCGGACGCTGTATCAGTCGTGCACCTCACAGACCTGCCTTGACTTCGAGCGCGCTCAGCCCTACTCTCACGGCTGCAACACGGCCCGTTGTTCTCTCAGTCTCAGTCTCAGTCTCAGTTCAGCCACAGCGTCTCTCGCGCCGGCACGCGATCTCGCGTGTCGGCGTTTATCGGTGACCGACGTCCGCAGTCGCTCGGACGCACTGTCCTGCCCGGTGGCACCGTGTCGCTCGCGTTGCCGGCCAGCGAACTCAGCGCGTCCAGCCCGGAGGCTCTGTGCACGAGAGAACGGCTCCCACCTCGATCCGCACCCTGGCCGTCATCATCGCCCTTCTGCTGTCGGTGGGGTGGGCGAATGCGCAGACCGGAGCGATCTCTGGAACCGTGACGTCGGCTGCAACCGGGTTGCCGATCAACGGCTTCACGATCGGCATCACGGTTTACACGAGCAGTGGAGGCCTCGTTGGAGGCGTGTGGTCCGACACCTCGGGTGTCTACACGATGAGCGGCCTCACGCCGGGCACCTACTACGTCCGGATCAGTCCGACGGGATTACCGGGGGGGTATCTCTCGCAGATCTACAACGGCATCAACTGCGGCAACACCTGCCCGGCCGTGACGACCGGCGCACCGGTCACGGTAACCGCGAGTGTGACGACGCCGAACATCAACTTCTCGCTCCTCACGGCTGGCTTCATCTCGGGGACGGTCCGCGACGCCCAGACGTCGGCGCCGCTGTCGAACGTCAGGGTCTACGTCTACCTGGCCGACGGTTCGCAATACGACTACGTGACGACCCTTCCGGACGGCACGTATCGAACCTACAACGGCCTCGCCACCGGCACCTATTACCTGCGCACATGGAACTGGTCGAACTACATTGACCAGTTGTACGCTGGCACGCCATGCCCGAACTGGGTCTGCAGTCTCAGCACGGGCACGCCGGTGTCGGTCACGGCGGGGTCCACGACGGCGGGCCGCGATTTCGCCCTTGCGCCTGGCGGCAGCATCTCCGGAACGGTGACGGCCGCCGGCACCGGGACGCCACTCGCCAGCCTCACGGTCTCGTTCTATAACTCCGGCGGATCGTTGCTCGGGTCGGTCACTACCAACGCCAGCGGCGCCTACGCGACCTACCTCGGCCTGCCGAGTGGCAGCTACTACCTGAAGACGAGCGGCGGCAACGGCTACGCCGGACAGGTGTACAGCGGACAGAACTGCGGGACCACGTGCCCGCCGGCGACGATGGGCACCGCGGTGCAGGTCACGGCGCCGCAGGCGGCGACGGGCGTTGACTTCGCGCTCGTGCAGAACGGCCAGATCACGGGGACGGTGACGGCCGCGGGAACCGGCACGCCCATCCAGAATGCGAGCGTCGTCGCGTACTCGCTCGGCCGAAACCCGGTCAGCACCGTCACCACGAACGCCAGCGGGATCTACACCCACTCGCTGCCACCCGGTCAGTACTACGTCCGCACGTCGAACGTCACCGGCTACATCGACCAGCTGTACCCGAGCCTGGCGTGCCCGGCCAGCAACTGCTACCTCCAGACCGGCACACCGATCACCGTAGCGGCCGGCGCACCTGCGTCGAACATCGACTTCTCGCTGGCGGCGGGCGGCGCCATCTCGGGCACGGTGACGGGGGCGGTGCCGGGCACGCCGCTGCTGTCCGGGGTGACGGTCACAATCTACGACGTCTCGGGATACAGCAAAGGGACCGCAACGACGGGCGCCGATGGGACCTACACCGCCGCGATCAACCTGCCGACCGGCAGCTACTACGCGAAGGTGACGAACAGCCCAGGATGGGCGCCGCAGGTCTACTCCGCCTTCCCGTGCCCAGGCGGCTCGTGCCCGGTGACCAATGGCACCCCCATCCCGGTCACGGCGGGCGCGACGCGATCCGGCGTCAGCTTCGCGCTGGCGCCGACGGGGCAGATCAGCGGCACGGTCCGGGCGGCAGGAACCCTCGCGCCATTGACGCTTGTGAGCGTCAGCGCGTGTCCGCTGGGCGGCGGCAACTGCATGTCGTCATCGACAGATGCGGGCGGCGCGTACGCGATCTCCGGCCTCTCTGCGGCCACGTACTACCTGCGGACATCGAACTACGTCGGATACGTGGACCAGCTCTATCCGGCGGTCACCTGTCCGAACTGGACGTGCTCGACGAGTCTCGGCGCGCCGGTCGTGCTGACATCCGGCGGCGCGCTGACGGGCAAGGACTTCACGCTGTCGCAGGGGGCTACGGTGTTAGGGTCGGTCACTGCGGCGGGAAGCGGGCTGCCAATCGCCAACGTCACGGTCGACATCTACAACGACCTCGGCTGGTACGTTGACAGCACCACCCCCGGGAGCCTCGGCGGCTACACGACGACGGTCGGCCTGCCTCCCGGCACCTACTACGCGCGGGCCAACGCGAATTCCAGCGCCTACCAGAGCCAGAACTACCAGGCGTTCGACTGCGGCGCGTCGTGTCCGTCGGCCACGATGGGAACGCCGCTGACCATCACGGGGACCACGTCCCTCACCAACATCAACTTCGCGCTGACGCCCACGGCCGGCGTAACGGGCACGGTGAGGTCGGCGGCGACGGGCGCGCCGATCGCTGGTGTGTTGGTTCACGCTCGAAGCGCCTCCGGCATCATCCTGGTCCAGGGCTCCACGAACAGTCTTGGCGCCTACACGCTGAACGTGCCGCTGACCACCGGCACGGTGTACGTCACCACGGCGAACCCCTTCGGCTACATCGATCAGATTTACGGCGGCGGGACGTGCGTCGCGGCGGCCTGCTCGATGCGGACGGGAACCGGGGTGCCGGTTGCCGCCGGTGCGACGGTCTCGGGTATCGACTTCTCGCTGGCAACAGGCGGCGGGATTGCCGGCCTCATCACGACCGCCGGCACGGGCGTCGGCCTCGCCAATGTCTCGGTCACCGTCTTCTCGGCGGCGGGCACGGGCCTGACCACGATCTCCACCGATTCTTCGGGCGCCTACACCACGGTGATCGGCCTGCCCACTGGCAGCTACTACGTTCGCACGTCGAACTCGAACGGCTACGTCGACCAACTCCACAGCGGCATCACGTGCCGTCTCGGCAGTTGCACGGTGCTCACCGGCACGCCGGTCGCGGTTGTCGCCGGCGCCACGTCCAGCGTCAACTTCTCGCTGGCGCGTGGCGGGGCAATCCAGGGCACCGTCAGGGCGGCGGGAACCGGAGCGCCGCTGCCAGGCATCTCCGTCTCGATCTACAGCGACACGGGGGCGATGGTCGGAAGCTTCGTCACGACGGACGTCAACGGCGTGTTCGCGACGAATGCCGGCCTGACCCCCGGGAACTACTTCCTCAGAACGGAGGCCACGTCCGGGTACATCAACCAGGTGTACAGCGGGCTGACGTGCGCGTCCTCGTGTCCGCTGGCGACCGACGGCACGCCGGTCGCGGTGACCGCCGGCGCCACGACGTCCGGCATCGCCTTCACGTTGCCGGCTACCGCCACGATTAGCGGAACGATCACGGCCGCGGGAAGCGGCTCGCCGATCGCGGGCGTGACGGTGAACGTGCTCAACAGCTCTGGTTACTCGGCCGGCTCGGCGGTGACGAACGGGACCGGAGCCTACGTGACGACCGTACCACTCGTCACCGGCACCTACTACCTGCGGACGGTGAACGCGCTCGGCTACGTCGACCAGGTCTCCGGCGGGCGGGAATGCCCGTTCTCGAGCTGCAGCGCGCTGACGGGGCAGCCGATCGGCGTGACGGCCGGCGTCGCGACGACGGGCGTGGACTTTGCGCTCGGCGTCGGCGGAATCGTCACCGGCACGGTGACGGCGGCCGGCAGCGGCGCCCGCCTCGCCGGCGTGTCGGTGACCATCGCCTCGAGCGCGGGCAGCCTGAGCACGACGACGAATGCGGCGGGCGTCTACGCGACGCAGACGGGCCTGCCGACCGGTACCTACTTCGCCATGATCTACGGGACATCGGGCTACCTCGGGCAACTCTACGGCGGCCAGATCTGCGGCACATCGTGCCCGTCGACCATGTCCGGGCAGCCGTTCGCCGTGACGGCGCCGCAGACGACGTCTGGAATCGACTTCAGCCTGGCGGCCGGCGGAATCATCACGGGCACGGTGAGGGCGAGCGGCACGAACGATCCGCTGGCCGGGGTCTCGGTCTCGATCCTGAATTCGAGCGGCGGTGTCGTGAACACCGTGGGCACCAACGGCGCCGGCGTCTACAGGACCACGACGGGTCTGCCCACCGGGACATACTACGTGCGGACGGCGAGCCAGCCTGCGTACATCGGCCAGATCTACACCGGGGCGGATTGCCCGGCGGCAACGTGCCCGATCACGCTGGGCACGCCGGTGCCGGTGACGGCTGGCGGAACGACTGCCAGCGTCGACTTCCTTCTGAAACCGGGTGGCAGGATCACGGGCACCGTCGTCGATGCGGCCACCCTCGTGCCGCTGACGACGACGGTCATGCTCTACGACAGCGTGGGAGTGTTCGTCTCGTCCACGTCCACCTCCGGCGGCGTCTACACCACTCCGGCGTTGCCGAACGGCTCGTACTTCCTGAAGACGTCGAGCGGAGCGTCGTCGCAGTACGTCGATCAGCTCTACAACGGCTTGCCGTGTCGCACCGCCACGTGCCTGGTGACGAACGGCACGCCGGTGAGCATCACGACGGTTGCCACCGTGTCCGGGATCAACTTCGCCCTGCCGATGGGCGGCGCGATCCGGGGCACGGTCACGGCAGCCGGGAGCGGCGCACCGCTCGTGAACGTGCCTGTGGTCGCGACCACGGACGGAGGTGCCGGCACCGGCAGCACGGTCTACACCGACAGCAACGGCGTCTACATGATCCCCGGCCTCCCAACCGGCGGGTACTTCGTGAAGACGAATCTGACGGCCTACGGCTACTTCAACCAGATCTACAGCGGCCTGAACTGCTCGACCTCGTGCCAGGCGGCGACGGACGGCACGCTCGTTGGCGTCACGGCCGGATCGACAACCTCGGGCATCAACTTCGCCCTGACGGGCGGCGGGTCGATCGCGGGCACGGTGAGAGCCGCGGGAAGCGGCACGCCGATTCCCGGTGTGACGGTCCAGTTCTACAACTCCAGCGGAGCCTCTCTCGCGGCGGTCCTGACGAACAGCAGCGGGGTCTACGCGACTGACGTGCCGCTGCCGACCGGCCTCTACTACCTCCGAGCATACGGTGCACCGGGGTACGTCGACCAGCTGTACGCGGCGACCAACTGTGTCGGCACGTGCACGGTCACGTCGGGCGCCGCGGTGCCGGTGAACGCCGGCGTGCAGACGACGGGCGTCGATTTCGCGCTCTCCCCCGCCGGCACCATTTCCGGAATCGTGACGGCCGCGTCCGGCGGCGCGCCGCTGTCGGGCGTTCAGGTCGGCGTGTACACGACGGCGGGCGCGCTCGTCGGCTCGACGACGACAAATACCAGCGGCGTGTACGCCACGTCGCTCGGCCTGGCCACGGGGCTCTACTACGTGCGAGCCGGGGGCGTGGGAACCTTCGTGGGGCAGCTCTACGGCGGCGCCGCGTGCCCGGCCACGCCCTGCACGTGGACATCCGGGACACCGGTGGCGGTGACGTCAGCGGTGACGACACCGGGCATCGACATCGCGCTCGTCTCGGGCGGCCAGGTCACCGGCACGGTGACGGCGGCCGGGTCGAGCACGCCGCTGCCCGGGGTGGTGATCAGCGTGTATTCGCCCACCGGAAGCTTCGTCTCGTCGGCCACGACGGTCGGCAACGGCAGCTACGCCGTGCAGGGAGTCCTCGCCGGGTCGTACTACGTTCGCACGACCACCGCGACGGGCTACATCCACCAGATCTACTCGGGTGTGAACTGCGGCCCATCGTCGTGCCCGTTCGCCGGCGCCACCACGGTAGCTGTCACGGCCGGCGGCACGACCCCGGCCATTGACTTCGCATTGGCTCAGGGAGGCGTCCTCACCGGCGCGGTGACCGCAGCCGACACCGGCCTGCCGATCGCGGGCTCGGTCAGGCTCTACGACAGCACGGGAACCTCGGTCACATCATCCGGCCTGAACAGCGCCGGCGTCTTCAGCATTCCCGGGCTGCCGACCGGCACGTATTACCTGTTCACGTCGAACGCGTCGGGCTACGTGGACAGGCTGTACGCCGACCTGCCGTGCGTGAGCGCCAACTGCGTCGCGCGCGAGGGGACGCCGATTGCCGTGACGGCCGGCGCCACGACGGGCGGCATCAACTTCGTGCTGTCACGCGGCGGGTTCATCGGCGGCACGGTGACGGCTGCGGCGACCGGCGCGTCAATCTACGGCGTGGCCGTGGGGGTCTACAACGCAAGCGGCACGGCGGTCGCCACGGTGGCCACCGACACCAACGGCCTCTTCACCACTGCGCCGACCGGGCTCTTGCCGGGCGCCTACTACGTCAAGACGCAGGCCACGGTGCTGTATCTCAACCAGGTGTACTCGGGCGTGATCTGCGGCACGTCGTGTCCGTCTTCCTGGCTGGACGCCACACCGGTGACGGTCACCGCCGGAACGACGACGTCGGGCATCGATTTCGCGCTCGGCCGGGGCGGGTCGATCTCGGGCACGGTCCGCACATCGGGCGGAACGCCGCTGCCCGGCGTCGGCGTGGTCTTCTTCAACAGCAGCGGCTCGAACCTCGGGCGCGCGACGACGAACGCCAGCGGCGCGTACACGACCAACGTACCGCTGCCGGCCGGGATCTACTACCTGCGAACCGTGAACGCCTTCGGCTCGGTCGACCAGTTGTATTCGGGCGTTCCATGCGCCGACTCCTCCTGCTCGGCGACAGGGGGTACGCCGGTCACGGTGGCGGCCGGCCAGCCCACCACAGGCGTCGACTTCAGCCTGTCGGCCGGCGGCGGCATCAGCGGAACGGTGACGCGCGGCGGCCTGCCCGTCGCAGGCGCGTCGGTCGCTGCCTACTGGGGCAACGGCAGCACCGCGTACACCGCCACCACCGACGCCAGCGGCGCGTATGTGATTCCGTGGTCGCTCGCGGCCGGCTCGTATTACGTGCGAGCGTCGGTGGCGGGATCGCTGCCGCAGGTCTACCCCAGCCTCAACTGTCCGACGACCACGTGCTATGTCACGATGGGCACGCTGGTGCCCGTGGCCGTCGGCGCGACGACGACAGGCATCGACTTCGCGCTGGCACCGGGCGGCCGGATCAGCGGCAAGGTGACGGCGGCCGGAACCGGCACGCCGTTGTCGGGCGTGTCGGTTTCCATTTACACGGTCAGCGGGTCATCGACATCAACCGTCGAGACCGTCACCACGGGCGGTGACGGCATCTACACCTCCACCGGCACCCTCGGGACCGGCTCCTACGCGGTCAGGGCTGCCAACAGCGGCACGTACCTTGGGCAGGTCTACGGCGGCGCGAGTTGTGCGGCAAACGACTGCCGCGTGGCGGCCGGCGCGCTGGTGCCCGTCACGGCCGGCGCGACGACGTCCAACATCGACTTCGCGCTCGTCCAGGGAGGCCAGATCTCCGGGACGATCGCCCTGCCCGGAAGCCCGGGCCCGGTGTCGGTCTGCGTGTACGTCTACAACAACGCGAGCCAGTACATTTCCAGCAACTGCACGACCACCGGGGTCTACACGACCGGCGTGCTGGCTCCCGGGCAGTACTACCTGCAGACCTACAACTCCGCCGGCGCGCTCGACCAGGCGTACAACGGCGTCGCGTGCCCACGTGCCACGTGCAGCGCCACGATTGGAACGCCGGTCACCGTCACCGCCGGTGCGACGACGTCCGGCATCAACTTCTCGCTGCCACCGGGCGGCCTGATCAGCGGGACGGTGACGGCCGCGGGCACCGGCGCGCCCGTATCCGGCGTATCGGTGCAGGTCGTGTCCGAGACGGGGTCCGGCGTTGGCTCGTACACAACCGATGCCAACGGTTTCTACATGACGTCGGGCGGCCTGCCGACGGGCACGTACTTCCTGACGGCGAACTCACGGGCCGGGTACTTCGGTCAGGTCTATCACAGCCTCGATTGCGGCACGTCGTGCACGTCGACGGTAGCCGGCACGCCGGTGAGCGTGACGCTTGGTGCGATCACGTCGGGCATCGACTTCGCGTTGCCGAAGGGCGGCTCGATCAGCGGCACGGTGACGGCGGCGATTGGCGGGGCACCGCTGGCCGGCGTCAGGGTATACGTCTACACCAGCACGGGCAGCAACCCCGGGTCGTGGACGACCAACGACAGCGGCCGGTTCAGTGTCGACACCCCGCTCGAGGCCGGCACCTATTACCTGCGCGCGTCGAGCCCGCAGGGCTTCGTCGATCAACTCTACGGCGGGACGGCCTGCCCCGGCGGCACGTGCACGGTCACCACCGGAACGCCGGTCACGGTGGCGGCATCGACGCCGACGACCGGCATCAACTTCGCGCTCTCGCAGGGCGCCGGCATCAAGGGGACGGTGACCGCGGCCGGCACCGGTGCGCCGCTGGCGGGCATCAGCGTCACGGCCTACGGCCCGACCGGCACGATGTTCGGTTCGGCCGTCACCAACGGCAACGGCGCCTACTCGATTCCGAACGTGCTGGCAGCGGGCGACTACTACCTCCAGGCGTCCAACGCGCTCGGCTATCTCAACCAGATCTACAACCAGGTCAACTGCGGCTCGACGTGCCCGCCGACGCCCACGGGCGCGGTCGTCGCGGTGACGGCCGGAGCCGTGCGAACCGGCATCGACTTCTCGCTGACGCCTGGCGGGAGCATCGCCGGCACCGTGACCGAGGCGGCGACCGGCCGTCCGGTCAGCAATGCATCCGTCTACGTCTACGACAGCGCCGGAAACCAGGTGCAGTCGCCGAGGACGAATGTCGGCGGCGTCTACACCACGACCACCGGCCTCGCCGCCGGCACCTACTACCTGCGCACGTCGGCGGGAAGCGGATACATCGACAAGGTGTACGCCAACGCCACGTGCCCCGCGGGCACGACGTGCCACGCGATGGCCGGCACGGCGGTCGTTGTCACGCTCGGCGCGGCGACCTCGAACATCAACTTCTCGCTCGACAAGGGCGGCGGGATCAGCGGCACGGTCACCGATGCCGCGACGGGTGTTCGGCTGACGAACGTCGAAGTTGATATCTACGATTCGGCGGGCAGCTACATCTCGTACCTCTACACCGACAGCTTCGGCACCCTCTACACCGCTTCCGGCCTGGCCACCGGAACCTACTACCTGAGGACCTATGTCTACGGAAGCGATGGGTACCTCGACCAGGTGTATTCAGGCCTGGCATGCGGATCGTCGTGCTCTGCGTCTGGTGGCACGCCGGTCAGCGTGACGGCCGGCGCCACGACCAGCGGTGTTGATTTCGCCCTCGTCAAGGGCGGCACCGTTTCCGGAACGGTGCGCGAGGCTGGGACGAATCTGCCGCTGGCCGGCGTCAACGTGTCGATCTACGCCGAGACCGGTGTGTTGTTGACAACGGGGACGACCAACGGCGCGGGCTTCTATCGCGCCACGGGGATTCCCGCCGGCACCTACTTCGCCAGGACGACGAACTCCAAGGGGTACGTGGACGTGCTGTACCCGGGAACGGCGTGCGGCACGTGCATCGTCACCAAGGGAACGCCGTTGGCCGTCACGGCGGGCAACGACACCGGCGGCATCGACTTCACACTGCCCGTCGGCGGCTCGATTGCGGGCACGATCACCGACGAGGCCTCGCACCTGCCGCTGAAGGGCGTCTCGGTCGTGGTCTACGACGGACTCGGTCGCGGCACCACATCGGTCGTCACCGACGCCGCGGGTGCCTACTCGAAGACCGGCCTGGCGACTGGGAACTACTTCATTCGCACGTCGAACTCCCTGGGCTACGTCGACGAACGGTTCGACAACGCCCCATGTCCCGGCGCCTCTTGCATCGTCGTCGAGGGGACGCCGATTGCCGTCACGGCGGGCAGCGCCACGACGGGGAAGGACATCGCGCTGGCGATGGGAGGATCGATTGTCGGGAAGGTGACGAGCGCTGCGACCGGGTTCCCGCTGCCGAGCATCTACGTTTATGCCTACGACAGCAGCGGCAGGTCGCTCAGCAGCGTCAGGACGAACGCCGTCGGCGTCTATACGAGGTCCGGCCTCCCGGCCGGCAACTACTACCTCTACGCGTACGGGTCGGTCGGCTCGACGGGATACGTCACGCAGGTCTACTCGGGCGTTGCGTGTCCGCAGTCGACCTGCTCGGTGACGAAGGGGACGGGCGTCACCGTGGCTGCCGGCGTGCCGACTACCGGGATCGACTTCGCGATGGATCCGGCAGGAGTCATCACCGGCACCGTGACTCGGGCGGGAAATGGAACGCCGCTGATGAAGGAGTCGGTCTACGTCTACAACGCAACCGGGCAACTCCTCACGTCGACCACCACCGACGGGTCGGGCACGTATCGTCTGACCGGACTGGCCACAGGGAGCTACTACGTGTGGGCCGGCAGCCGGTCCTCCGAACCCGTTGGCTACATCGGGCTCCTCTATCCGGCGATTCCGTGCCCGAACGCAACCTGCGTCGTACTCGCCGGAACGCCCGTTGCGGTGTCCGGCGGGGCGACCACCGCGAACATCAACTTCGCGCTCGCGCCATCGGGCACGATTAGCGGCGCGATTACCGACGGCTCGTCCGGCGCGCCAGTCGTCGGCGCCAGCGTCTCCGCGTGGGATCAGGCCGGGAAGGTGATCGCCACGATCAGCGCGTCGATAACCGGCACATACACGTTGTCGGGGCTGCCGACGGGGACGTACTTCGTGAAGGCGTCGAACACCGCACTTGGCTACGTAGGGAAGGTGTACGCCGCGCTGGTGTGCCCGGGAAGCGCCTGCTCGCCGGCCGCCGGAACACCCGTGGCGGTAACGGCAGGGGCCGCGACGCCTGGCATCAACATCGCGCTCAGCAAGTCGGCCGGCTCGATCTCCGGCCTCGTCACCGATGCCGCGACGGGCGGCGGCATCGCAGGCAGCGTCACGGTCAACGCCTACGACGTGCTCGGGCGGGTGGCGGGCTCCACGCCCGTCTCGTCCGGCAGTTACACCATCACCGGGCTTCCGGTCGGGACGTACCGCGTGGCGACCGCGAACTCGGTCGGTTGGCTCAATCGCATGTACTCGGGCGTGGCCTGCGCCGGGGATTGCGATCCGCGGGTGGGAACCCCGGTGGCGGTGGCGGCGTCTGCAACGACATGGGGCATCGATTTCGCGCTGACGTTGGGCGGATCCATCAAGGGCACGGTCACAGACAAGACCAACGGCGCCCTGGTGCTGCAGGCCTCGGTGCAGGTGTACAACGGCACGGGCGCACTCGTCGCCACGACGCAGACGACAACTGGCAGCTACGCGCTCACCCTCCCGGCCGGCACGTACTTCCTCCGGACGACGAGCGTGTCAGGCTACAGCAACCAGGTCTTCTCGGGCGTCGCGTGCCCGGGTGGGACGTGCCCGGTCACCAGCGGCACGCCGGTGAGCGTCGTCGTCGAGACGATGGTGCCGGACGTCAATTTCGTGCTCGACCGCAACCCGCTGGCGTTCACGGACGACCCGCTGCAGGCGCGCATGACGACGATCAAGGCCGCGCACGTCACGGAGTTGCGCCAGCGGATCGACGACCTCCGCGTGCGCTACTCGCTGCCGGCGTTCTCATGGAGCGATGCGCCGCTGGCCGCCGGGGCGACGCGTGTGAAGGCGGCGCACATCGCGGAGCTCCGAACCGCGTTGGACGAGGTGTACGACGCGGCCGTACGCCTGCGGCCGACCTACACCGGGCCGGCGCCGACGGCCGGGACGGCGGTGTCGGCCGTGCACATCACCGAGGTGCGTGCGGCGATCGCGGACATCTGGTAGGGAAATGCGAGCCAGCCCATTCCGACCCACCTACGGGTTGCGCGAGTTGGCTCGCACACCTCTCGGCTGAGCTGGCTTGGTCGGCGGGTTCTGCGTGACGGCCAACGTCTGGCCGCCCACCACGATCGACCCGCTGCGAGCCGACGTCGTGGAGTTGTGCAGGAGGGCGTAGTTCAATGTGGCCGTGCCCGTCCCGCTCGTGCTCGCCAATGTGAGCCACGTTGCGCCCGTGGTCGCGGTCCACCCGCAACTCGTCGCGCTGGCCGTCACCGTCACGCTGCCGCTACTCGCCGCCGACGTGAACGTTTGAGTTGTCGGCGACAGCGTGAACGTGCAAGGTGGCGGTGCCGCGGCCTGCGTCACGACGAACGCCTGGCCACCGATTGTGACCGTGGCGCTTCGCGCCGCCCCGGTATTGCCCGCCACAACGATGTTCACCGAGCTCGTACCGGTACCACTGGCCGGGCTCACCGATACCCAGGCCGATCCGCTCGATGCCGTCCATCCGCACCCCGTTGCGCTGGCCGTGACCGTCACGCTGCCGCTGCCGGCCGCCGACGTGAACGCCTGGCTCGTCGCCGAGAGGGCGATTGTGCAGGGCGGCGGCGCGGCTGCCTGCGTCACGACGAACGCCTGGCCACCGATCGTGAGCGTGGCGCTTCGCGCCGCGCCGGTATTCTCTGCCACGACGATACTCACCGCGCCGGTGCCGGTACCGCCGGCCGGACTCACCGAGACCCAGGCGGAGCCGCTCGATGCGGTCCATGCGCAACTCGTCGCGCTGGCCGTCACCGTCAGGCTGCCGCTGCCGGCCGCCGACGTGAACGTCTGAGTTGTCGCCGACAGCGTGAACGTGCAGGGTGGCGGCGCGGCTATGGCTTGAAAGCTGAATTGATTCGATGGAGCGCTCTGCCCGCTCCCGCTCGCCCCGATCGCCGCGACACGCGCCTCGTAGTCACCGGTGGCCAGCGGCCACGCAGTGAGCAGCGTGGAGAAATCGACGCGGATCTTGCCGTCGGCAGCTGGCACCGGCTTCCCGAGGTTCGTCGTGATCACCGGCTGGGTCGCGCCAAGAAGGAAGAACTGCAGATCGTATCGCTGAACGACCGGCGTTCCGTCCGGCGCCAACACCGCGTGGTCGGCCGATGGATCGAACTCGAGGTTTCTGGGGTTGATCACCGTGGACTGAGCGGCTGCGGGCAGCGCCACCAACGCACACAGGATGATCGCGAACGCAACGTGAACAACTGCTCTCACCGGTCAGCCTCCGACAGATGACGGCGATCAAGAACGTCGTCGATTGCCACTAGAGCAATGACCGTGCCGACGCCTCGTACCTGTCAGACAATGGGACAACGAGAGGATCCCTCGCGCGGCCACGGCCGACAATCTACGCTCTTGTTCTCGAGACCGCAGAAGTGTGATCATCGCGCCAGCGCCCACCGACCTCAGCCGTACATCGCGACCACGCCCATCAATCTCAGCCATGCGTCGCGCGGTCTTGGAGTCGCCGCCGACGCTGTGTCCGCTCCGCGCGGTCGCCACGGCTGACATGGCGCGAGGCGCCGGGGTTTCAGAGATGTTCGAGAGTGTGGAACAATACGGTGGGAGGCCGATACATGCCGCACGTGGTTCTGGTCGCAGAGGATGATCCAGCGACGCTTGCCGGGTTGGCCGCGTACCTCCATGCGGCCGGCTATAGCGCGGTTCCGGCGGCGAGCTTCGCCGAAGCACATCGCCTGCTCCCATTCGTGCGCCCATCCGTCCTGGTGGTCGACGTGCGGCTCGGTGAGTACAACGGCCTGCAGTTGGTGCTGCAGGCCCAGTCCCTCGTTCCACAGCCCGCCCTGATCGTCACGAGCGGCTTCGACGATCCGGTGATCGCGGCCGAGGCGGCGCGCATGGGTGCCACGTTCCTGCGAAAGCCGCTGGAGCCGGCGCGCCTGCTCGCGTTGATCTCGGAGATGCTGAAATCGGGGTAGAACCTTGGTTGTTGAGGAACTCGACGCGCCAGCCGGCGCCGGGAGCCGCGCCGGATCGGCCGCGCGTCTGCTGCTGCTCGCGGCGCTGCTTCTCTTCCTGGCGCTGGGCGATGCGCCGGATCGGACCCGGTTCTGGAGCGCGTTCTTCGAAGCGGGCCACACTCCCCTATTCGGTCTGATCGCGCTGCTCGTCCGCAGCCTCCTCGCCCGACACACCCGCATCGCGACCTTCACCCGGTTGTCGCTCGTCGCATTCGGTGTCACGCTGCTCGTCGGCGCGACAACCGAGGTCCTGCAGTTGCTGCAGTCGAACCACGACGCGTCGGTGCACGACTTTCTTCGGGATGCAGCCGGCGCCGGCGCGTTTCTCCTGGTCGAAGTCGCGCTCGTCTCGGCCACGCGACCGGGGATCGCCGGCTGGGGACGCCGGGCCCGACTCGCCGCGCTCGCTGCGGCAGCGGTCCTGCTGCTCGCGGCCGGCTGGGAATTGATCGGAACGGCGCGTCTCTACTTCGCCCGGGATCGGGCGGTCCCCACGCTGTTCGCCCTCGATGGATCGTGGTGGGAGCGCGAACTGATCGCGCTTGGCAACAATCGGCTGATCCCGGATCAGGTTCCCGTCGGGCCGCAACTCTCGCGAACCGCGCGTTTCGCACGCCTCGACCTGATGCCAGGGATTTACTCAGGGTTGACCTTCGACGAGCCCTACCCCGACTGGCACGGCTATCGTCAGCTCACCCTCACGATCGTCTCGGACCTTGCGGTGCCGCTTCCAATGACGATCCGAATCCACGACGCCGCGCACGATCAGCGCTACGCGGACCGATTCAACCGGCGCCTCCTCGTCAATCCCGGCACCAACCGCTTCGTCATCGCGATCGACGACATTCGCACGGCCCCCGATCGGCGGGTCATGGATTTGCGCCATGTGCGGGGCATCGTCCTCTTCGCCTACAAGCTCGAGCAGCCGACGCACGTGTACCTCGGCCCGCTTCGGCTGGAGTGAGCGGCATCCCGGTGGCCGTGGAGACCGACGCGATCAACGCGGGCAGACCGGTCGGTCGATGGTGACGACGATCAGTGTCGGCGAGCGGTTCACGCGGGCGACACGCGGGCAAGAGACTCGACGGGTAGAGGCGTTTTCGCTATACTGACTGTTCCTGCCGACGGAATACCGTCCCACTGTGCGGAAGTGGCGGAACTGGCAGACGCGCTAGCCTCAGGAGCTAGTGGGCGCAAGCTCATCGGGGTTCAAATCCCCGCTTCCGCACCATTCGACTCGGTCGCTCCCTTCGCCAACTCCCTCGCTCATGGCAGGCCAGACTCGGTCGCTCCCTTCGCCAACTCCCTCGCTCATGGCAGGCCACGTCCATGCGAGGCGAATGGTGCGTCCCGAGCGAGCGGAGCGAGTCGAGGGGCCTCGCCACAGGCTTCGTTCGGGCAAGCCATAACACGCGAAGTCTGTCTCGCCGGGCCTGCGTGCCGTCTCGAGCATCGCAGGGCCTATATTGAAGGCATGGAACGCGAGACTCCAAACCCACAGACCCTCCGCGAAGCGGTTGTCTACCTCGCTGACTACGAACATTGCCGGGCGGCTGTCGAGGCGATCCGGTGGCCGGGCGGCGCGGTGCACTGCCCGACTTGCGGATCGACCCACGTCTCGTATCTGGCAAACCAGCGGCGGTACAAGTGCTACGAGAAGCATCCCCGCGCACAGTTCTCCGTGAAGGTCGGGACCACCATGGAAGACTCGCCGATCGGTCTCGACAAGTGGATGGTCGCCATCTGGTTGCTCGCCAATGCGAAGAACGGGATTTCGTCGTACGAATTGGCTCGCTCGATCGGGGTGACCCAAAAGACCGGCTGGTTCCTCCTCCATCGGATTCGCCCTGCGATGCAGAGCGGGACATTCGGCAAACTGTCCGGCGAAGTCGAAGCCGACGAAACCTACATTGGCGGCAAGGCCAGGAACATGCACCCCGCCAAACGCGCCAGGGTCATCGCTGGCACCGGCGGCATGGGCAACCCTGGCGCGCTACCCGCAGCTATCCGCCGAGGGCCTGTCCGCCGTGTTTCTGTTCGCGGCGGCCAATCTCGAACTCGATCGTCGAGGGCATCCGGGGCCCCAGTCTCGAGACGCGTGAGCTATGATAGGGCCCAGAGGCTGAACGATGAGTCACAACCTGCCGATCGATTCGGAGGCGGTGTCGGCGTTCTGCAGACGGCATCACATCGCCCGCCTTGCACTTTTCGGGTCGGTGCTGAGGGACGACTTCCGACCCGATAGCGACGTGGATGTCCTCGTGGAGTTCCTGCCCGGCCATGTCCCCGGACTGCGGTTCGTCACGATCGAACGCGAGTTCTCGGAGCTTCTACATGGCCGACGGGTCGACCTTGTCACACCGAAGTTCTTGAACGCGCGCATTCGGGAGCGCGTCCTGAGCACCGCCGAGCCGCTCTATGTCGCCGCGTGACCTCGTCTACGTCGGCCACATGCTCGACATGGCGAGGAAGGCCGTTGGCAAGTCGGCCGGCCTTTCGCACGACGCATTCGACGCCGACGAGAATCTGCGCCTCGCGCTGATCCACCCAGTTCAGGTCATTGGCGAGGCCGGATGTCGCGTCTCGCCAGAATTCAGCGCGCAACATCCAGAGATCCCGTGGCAGGAGATCGTCGGCATGCGCCACAAGGTGGTGCACGACTACCTGGGTGTCGACGAAGACATCGTCTGGCAGGTGGTCACCGAGGATCTGCCGCCTCTCGTCGTCCTGCTCGAGGAGATCCTCGCCACTGCTCCCGGCAACAACGCGTAGACCTCGCTTCGCGACGGCACATTCGCGAGGTGGAATCTCCTGAAGCCATCGGCCTGGCCCTCGAGAGCGCCAGCCGGGCGCTTCGACAACCCGGCAAGCCACCCCCGCGGGTCGTTCAGCTCCGGCGCTCCACCCGATTCTGGACGAAGTAGCTCAGTTGCACCCGGTTCTGCACGCCGAGCTTCCGGTGCGCGTTGTAGGTGTGCTTCTTGACGGTGTCGGGCGAGATGAACAGCCGGTCGGCGATTTCCTTGTGGCTGAGGCCCAGCAACAGGAGACCGACATGCGACATCGCTGGCCCGACATCCGCTTCGGCATCCGGATGCTCGTCCGGCATCCCACGTTGTCGATCGCGTCGATCATGACCTTCGGCCTTGGGATCGGCCTGACGACGGCCGTCTTCAGCGTCGCGAACGGAGTGCTCTACAAGGGCCTGCCGTTCGAGGGCGGCGATCGGATCGTGAGCGTGGCCGGCACCGACACCACCCGGGGCGCGCGCCTGGGCGGCCTCGACGTCCACGACTACGCCGTGTTCGAAGAGGGCCAGCGCGTCTTCGAGTCGTTCGGCGCGTTCAGTTGGGTGTCCGTCAACCTGGCGTGGGACCAGCGCCAGCCCGAACGCTTTTCTGGCGGGGCGTTGACGGCCGGCCTGCTCCGGGTTACGCGCATCGCGCCGATCCTGGGCCGCGCCTTCCGGGACGGTGAGGATCGGCCAGGCGCGGCACCGGTGCTCTTGTTGGGCCACCGAGTCTGGCGCGACTACTTCGGTGGTGCGCGGAACGTGGTGGGACGAACGGTCCGCGCCAACGGCGTGGCGCGGACGATCGTGGGCGTGATGCCCGAGGGTTTCGCGTTCCCGGATCGCGAGGACCTGTGGATCCCGCTCGAGATCAATCCGATGGCGACCGAGCGCGGGCAGGGCCCCAGGTACGAGGTCATCGCCCGCCTGCAACCGGACGCGTCGATTGCGACGGCGCAGGTCCAACTGGCGGCCTTGGCCTCGCGCCTGGCGCGGGGCTTCCCCGCGACCAACCGCGGCGTTGGCGTCCGGGTGACGCCGTTCCTGGAACGCGTGTTCGGGGCCCGACTCCGAATGCTGTGCAGCACGATGCTCGGCGCGGGCATCGCGGTGCTGCTCGTCGCGTGCGTCAACGTGTCGAACCTGCTCCTGGCACGGGCCTCGCTCCGGCAGCGCGAGGTCGCCCTCCGTCAGGCCCTCGGCGCCGGGCGCGGGCGCGTGCTGGCCCAGATGCTGACCGAGGTGTCGATCCTGGCGGTCGCCGGTGCCGTCGTAGGACTGGCGATCAACACGGGCGCGATGCGATGGTTCGTCGCGGCGATCCAGTCCACTCCCCCGCCGTTCTTCGTCACGTTCGATCCGGACGCTCGCGTGCTGCTGTTCGTCGGCGCCATCACCATTGCCGCGGGCCTGATGGTGAAGAGCGTCGCCCAGGTGAAGACGGCGCGACTGCCGTTTGCCGTGGGCGGAGTCTTCACCGCGTCGTTCGATCTGCCTCGAACGAAGTACCCGAATGCCGTCGCCCGCGCCCGCTTCGTCGATCAACTCCTGCCGCTCCTGCAGGCGCACCCCGGCGTCGAAGCGGCCACGATCGCCGACGGGCTGCCGGCCGCCGGCAACGGCGAAGTCCCAATCCAGATCCGGGGGCGAGAGCAGACCCACGGCGATGACGTCCCGTTCGTCCGGGAGGGCTGCGTCACGCCCGGGTATTTCGAGACGTTCCGGTCGCGGATTGTGCGCGGCCGCGCGTTCACCGCGCTCGACCGGCCCGGCCGGGACAGGGTCACGGTGGTGAACGAGAGCTTTCACCGGCGGTTCTTTCCCGGCGTGGATCCGATCGGACGGCAGTTCAGACGGGGCGGACGGAACTCGACTGCACCGTGGCTGACCGTCGTGGGGGTCGTGCCAGACCTGCTGATGCAGGGGTTTTGCAGTGAGCTGGGGAGCGGAGCAGGGTTCTACGTTCCCATGGCGCAGGCCGCCATCGGCAACGGCGCGACCATCGCCGTGCGCGTGCGGCGCGGCATGGCGGTGACGGCCGCGACCCTGCAGGCGCTCGTGGCGTCGCTCGACAAGGATCTCGCGATCTACAACGCGCGGTCGATGCAGGCGGTCGTGGACCAGCAGACGATGTTCCACACGGTGTTCGGCACGTTCTTCCTCGCCCTCGGCGTGGCGGGGCTCTTTCTCGCCGCGGTGGGGCTGTACGGGGTGATGGCGTTCTCGGTGACCCGGCGCACGCGCGAGTTGGCCATTCGTTGCGCCCTCGGCGCGCGTCGCGGCCAACTCGTGCGCCTCGTCATGCGGAAGGCCGCGGCACAATCAGGCATCGGTCTCGCGATCGGGCTTCTGCTCGGACTGCTGGCGACCGGGCCGCTGCAACCGGTCCTCTACGACGTGCATCCGCGCGACCCGGTGGTGCTGGCCACGGTCGTCGCCACGCTGGCGGCCTCCGGCCTGCTCGCGGGACTTCTCGCGACTCGGCGCGTCATCCGCATCGACCCGGCGACGGCCCTCGGCGCGGAGTAGGGGGCCGGGACAGTGTCAGATCTCGGACGTCATGGCCGCACGTGCGACAGGCCGTTGGCAAGGCGGCCAGCCTTTCGCACGACGCCTTCGACGCTGACGAGAATCTGCGCCTCGCGCTGATCCGCCCAGTTCAGGTCATTGGCGAGGCCGGACGTCGCGTCTCAGCTGATTTCAGCGCGCAACATCCCGAGATCCCCTGGCAGGAAATCGTCGGCAGGCGCCACAAGGTGGTGCACGACTATCTGGGTGTCGATGAAGACATCGTCTGGCAGGTGGTGACCGAGGACCTGCCGCCGCCGGTCGTCCTGCTCGAGAAGATCCTCTCGACTGCTTCCGGCAGCATCGCCTGGTGAGCGCAAGCCAATCGGGGTTCAACCTCACGACGAGGGACGAACCCGATCGTGTCACGGGAGCGTCCACTTTCCGGTTGTGGGACGTCGGTCTCTTGCGTTAGATTCCCACTGGTCCATTCTCTCAACACAACCCCGGCGGATTTGCCAGGAGGTCACCATGGTGCGCTCTCTGCGTCCGGTCATCCTGCTCGTCGCCGCCCTTCTGTCCGCCGGTCTGGCCCGTGCCCAGGTGCAGACCGGCAGCATCCTGGTCAGGGTCGTAGACCAACAGGGTTCCGTCATTCCAGGGGTCACGGTCACCATCAGCAGCCCGGCGCTGGTCCGAGGCCAGATGGTGGGCACGACGGACGCGGGTGGAGTCTATCGGTTCCCCTCACTCGAGCCTGGGACGTACAGCGCGAAACTGGAGTTGCAGGGCTTCCAGTCGGTCGTCCGCGCGGACATCACCGTCAGCGTCGGCCAGACGGCGCCAATCGACCTCGCGCTGAGCGTCGCCAAGATGGCGGAGACGGTCAACGTCACGGGCGACGCGCCGGTGGTCGACACCACGAGCGCGAACGTCAGCGTCACGCTGAGCCAGCAACTCCTCGCGAGCACGCCCGGCGGGCGCGATATCTGGTCGCTGGTGGAGTACAAGGTGCCGGGCCTCGTCTCGAGCCGGCCCGACGTGGGCGGGACGCAGGGCGGGCTCCAGGGCGCGATGGTGGCGCGGGGCACGTCGAACGCGCAGAACTCGCAGTTCCTGAACGGCATCAACGTCGGCGACCCCGCGGCGATCGGGTTCTCCGGCTACTACTACGACTACGACGCGTTCCAGGAGGTGCAGGTGTCGACCGGCGCTCACGACATCTCGGTGCCGGGATCGGGCGTGTTCGTGAACATGACGACGAAGACCGGGAGCGATCGCTGGAGCGGCAAGACGTCGTACTACTGGGAGGGCAGCACGACGCAGGGCCGGAACGTGGACAGCGGATTGCTGTCCCAGGGGTTCAAGCCGGACACCAACAAGGTGGATCTCGTCTCGGACCTCAGCCTGCAGGTGGGCGGCCCGCTCGCGAAGAACGTGCGCCTCTTCACGAGCTTCCGCGACTGGCGGGTCCACGTCAACGTGCCGGCCGCCTACTCGGGGTCGGTACTCGACTCGACCAACATGGATTCCGCGCTCGTCAACGCCACCTGGCAGGTCAGCAACGCGAACCGGCTGACCGGGTTCTACAGCCGCCAGTACTACAAGAAGCCGAACCGGTTCCTGGCCTCCTCGGCGCTCTACACGGGCGAGTCGAACTCGAACGAGGACGACGTGTTCGACATCGTGCAGGTGCTCTGGAACTCGGTGATCACCAACACGTTCTTCATGGACACCCGGGTCAGCTACAACAAGATCTTCTTCCCGCTGTACTACAACGGCAAGGACCAGGCGCTGACCGACTTGTCCACGGGGATCCTGCTCCGCAACGAGGCCTCGGAGCAGATCTACAACCGGAAGCGCCTGCAGGCCAGCGCGACGTTCAACAAGTACCTCGATCACGCGATCGGCGGGCGCCACGAGATCCGCTTCGGGGTGGACTACGCGCACATGCCGACCGGCACCGACGTGCACCGCTGGGACGACGTCGCGTTGACCTACCGCAGCGCGTCGAACCAGTCGGTGGCCGTGACGTTCTACAACACGCCGGTGCAGTCGCTGGCGACGGTCGACGTCCTGTCGTTGTTCCTGCAAGACAGCTATTCGCTCAAGCGCCTCACCCTGACGGGCGGTCTGCGCTACGAGCGGGTCGAGTCGTACCTGCCGGCGCAGGGCAGTCCGCCGAGCAAGTGGTTCCCGGATATCCAGCGCACGTTCGGCGAGGTGCGAAACGCCCCGTTGTGGAACACGGCCGGCCCACGCCTGGCGGCGATCTACGATGTCGACGGGGGCAAGACGGCCCTCAAGTTCTCCGCGGGCCGCTACTACTACATCATCGCCTCGGGCTTCGCCAACTCCATCAATCCGAACTTCAGCGTGAGCAAGCAGTATGCGTGGACCGACAAGAACGGCGATCTGCGCTACCAGCCGGGGGAGGAGACCGGGGTGCCGGTGTCCGCCGGCGGGCTGACGACGAAGTTCGACCCGAACCTGAAGCGGCCGTACACGAACGAGGTGACGGCTGGCGTTGACCGGGAGTTGATACCGAACCTGAGGCTGAGCGCGGTCTTCACCTGGCGGTCCGAGCGCTATCAAACGGCGAACCTGAACACGGCGGCGCCGCTCAACACCTGGGTGCTGGTGACGCGGGCCGACCCGGGGCCGGACGGCCTCACGGGCACCGCAGACGACGGCACGTACCGCTACTTCGATCGCACGCTGGCGGGGAGCCTCACGACGATCACCAACGACCCCACCGCCAGTCAGACCTACAAGGGGCTGGAGATCACCGCGACCAAGCGCCTCTCGAACCGCTGGCAGATGCTCGCCGGGTACACCTACTCGCGCGCAGAGTTCACGGGTCTGTCGGTCGGCACAAGCCCAAACGCCTTCCTCAACACCGAAGGCCCGATCTTCAACGACCGGCCACACCAGTTCAAGCTGACCGGCAGCTACATCCTGCCGTGGTACGACATCTACCTCGGTGCAAACTACCGCTTCCAGAACGGGCCGCCCATCAATCGCCAGATCAGCGCGCCGCTGTCGTTCGGCGGCGGCAGCGCCACGATCAACGTCGAGCCTCAGGGGGCCAGGCGGGTGCCCTCCCTGCAGACGCTGGATCTTCGCGTGGCGAAGACGATCAAGCTTGGCGGGGGACGGAGCCTGGAACTGGATCTCGACGTGTCGAACCTGACCAACGCGAACACCGCGTGGGAGATGCGATCCCTCACCGGGCGGCTGAGCGTGCGCCAGGCCGGGGACCCCAGCGGCGCGGTCAACAACATCCAGCAGTTCCTGTCGCCGTCCCAGATACTCGGCCCGCGGATCGCCCGGTTCGGAGGGGCGTTCCGCTTCTAGACGTCGTGAACGGCCGAAGCCGCCTGGGGAACGAGGTGTCCAACACCACTGCGTCCAAATGTCAGTCGGAACACTACAATAGCTGGCGATGAACCGACTCTTTGTCTCCTCGATCTGTCTGGCCACCGGCTGCGCGGTGGCCGTGTTGTCGGCGCAAGTGAAGAGATCGGCTGTACCGCCGGTGCCGCCATTCACGATCGTCGAAGCCACGATTCCGGAGATGCGTGCCGCGATGGAGCAGGGACGCGTCACCTCGAAGGAACTCGTGCGTCAGTGTCTCCTCCGGATCGCCACCTACGACAAGCGTCTCAACGCCGTCATGACGGTCAACCCCAAAGCGCTGGACGAGGCCGAGGCGCGCGACATCGAGCGCGCCCAGAAGCGGATCCGCGGACCGCTTCACGGGATTCCCGTGGCGCTCAAGGACAACATCCACACCATCGACATGCCGACCACCGGAGGGGCGCTGGCCTTCGCGGGCCTGGTTCCGCCGTACGAGGCTACGATCACCACGAACCTTCGCGATGCTGGCGCCATCATCATCGCGAAGACGGTCATGACCGAGCTGGCGAACTGGGTGGCGACCGGCATGCCCGGCAACTACAGCGCGCTCGGCGGCTACGGCATGAATCCCTACGACCCGCGGCGCGACCCGCGCGAGGCCACGGGCGACGGCCGGCCGGTCCTGCAGACAGGCGGGTCGAGCTCGGGTATCGGAACCGCGGCAAGCTTCTGGGCGGCCAACGTCGGGACGGAAACCTCCGGATCGATCCTCAGCCCGTCGAATGCCAGCATGCTCGTCGGGATCAAGCCCACGGTCGGTCGCATCAGCCGCTACGGCGTGATCCCGATCACGGCGGACCAGGACACGGCAGGGCCGATGGCGCGCACGGTGACCGACGCGGCCATCATGCTCGGCGTGCTGGAGAGGGCAACCCCGGACCCGAACGACGCCGCCACGAGGAAGTGCGCCCCGCCCCCGGGCCGTGACTACACGCGCTTCCTCAACGCCGAGGGGCTGAAGGGCGCCCGAATCGGTATCCCGCGGGCCTCGTTCTACCAACCGACGACGCCGCCCGGGGCGACGCAGCCGCGCGGCGGGCTGAATGCCGACCAGGCAAAGGTCATGGCAGAGGCCATCGGCGTCCTGAAGCAGCAGGGTGCGGTGATTGTCGATCCCGCGGACATCCCGAGCGTGATGGCCGCCGACGTGAAGAACAACTTCCTTCTGTGGTCCACCTGCAGCGGACTCGACAACGCGAAGGGCAAGGACGCGGACTGCTCGGTGGTGTTCAAGTACGGCATGAAGCGCGACTTCAACGCGTGGCTGGCGTCGCTCGGGCCGGCGGCGCCGGTGAAGACGCTCACCGACCTCCGCCTGTGGAACGTGGCGCACCAGCGCGCCGGCGCGATCAAATACGGCCAGGCGCTTCTCGACGTCTCGGACGAGATGGACGTGCGCGCGGACAGGACGCGATACGAGGCCGATCGCGAGAAGGACATCCGCCTGAGCGCCACGGAAGGCATCGACGCGGTGATGAAGCAGCACACCCTCGACGCCCTGCTGTTCCCCTCGTCGAGCGGGGCGGCGATCGCGGCGAAGCCGGGCTACCCGACGATCATCGTGCCGTTCTCCACGGTGCCAAACGTGCCGTTCGGTGGCGGCCCCGGCGGCGGAGGAGCGGCGTCCGCGTTTCCCGCGGGGTTCGACCCGAAGCCGGCGCCTTACGGGGTGAGCTTCACGGGCACGGCGTGCAGCGAGCCGAAGCTGATCGAGATCGCCTACGCGTTCGAGCAGGCGACGAAGCGGCGCGTGCCGCCGAAGCTGCAGTAGAGGGGATCCCCTGATTGAGGTGTCACGATGATGCGCCGTTGCCTCGCTGGAACCCTGCTGGGGTTCGTGGCCATCCTAGCCTCGTCGCTCGCGATTCGCGCCCAGGGCGGCGCGCCGCGGCCCGGACACCGGGTCGCGGCACCGGCCCGTCTCACCATTGAGGCCCTTCTCGACATCAGGCACCCGTCCAACCCGATCTGGTCGCGCGACAGCCGGTGGATCGCGTTCATGTGGGAACGGGCCGGCGTCAGCAACCTGTATGTCGTGGCTGCCGACGGCTCGGCGAAGCCGGTCGCGCTGACGACTGACGGCGGGCCCGTCGTCGGCCCGTTCTGGACCGCCGACAGCAAGGCGATCGGCTTCATGCGCGGCGGGTCGCTGATGCGGGTGTCGACTGACGGCCGCCAGCCGCCCACGCCGTTCTGGGCGGAGGCGCCCGGTCGTGGACTCGCCGTCTCGAGAGACGCCACGCAGGTCGCCTATCTCGTCGACTGGAGCGGCGGAGGCGCGGGGCGAGGCGGTCGCGCGAGCGGCGGCCAGGGCGTGCCGGGGGCGGGCGGCCCCACGGTCATCCATATCCGTTCACTCGTGGACGGGAGCGACCGGGTCGTCGCGAGCGTCGAGGGAACCGTCGGCGGCGTCACGTGGACCGGCGACGGCGAGCACCTGACCTTCACGGTGGGCGGCGGCGGACAGACAATCCGCCACGAGCAGACGCCTGCCTACTCCGGATCGAAGATCATCTACTCCGCGACGGAGAACGCACCCGGTCCGCCCGGCCGGACCTTCATCGTCTCCGCATCCGGCGGCGAGCCTCTGGCCTACAGTGCCGGAGTCGGCGGGCCTGGGGGTCGGGGCGGCGCGAATCGCTGGATCGACGCGACTCACTTCGTCATCGATCGCACGGTGGAGTTCAAGAGGCGGGAGATTTCCATCGGCGACACCGCGGGCGGCGAGCCAAGGCTCGTCCATCAGCAGGTGAAGGAGACGTTCTGGAGCATGACCGGCGGCGCGCAAGGCGGCGCGCAGGCGTCGCCAGACGGCAGGTGGCTCTCGTTCCTGAGCGACCGCGACGGGTGGGACCACCTCTTCGTGATGCCCGCCACAGGCGGTGAAGCGGTCCAGGTCACCAAGGGCCGGTACGAGGCCTGGAGGCCCTCGTGGTCGCCCGATGGGACGCGCATCGCGTTCGACTCGAACGAGGGAGCGAATCCCGGGTCGCGCCATCTGTCGGTCGCGGCCATCGGCGGCGATCCCGCTCGATTCAAGGTGACCGTCGTGACGAGCGGTCGCGGAACCGACACCGCGGCGCAGTGGTCCCCGAACGGCCGGATGCTCGTCTATCAGCACACGGATCCGCAGAACTCGGCGGACCTGTGGGTCGTCGACGTCGCGACTCCCGGATCGAGGCCGCGGCGGCTCACCGATTCGATGCCCCCGGCGATCGATCGTGCCGCGCTCGTCGAACCGCAGCTCGTGCACTACACAGGCGCCGACGGGCAATCGGTACCGGCCTACCTGTTCGTACCCAGAGGCCTCGACCGCTCCCGCAAGCATCCGGCCATCGTCTGGCTCCACGGCGACGGCGTGAACCAGAACTACGACGGCTGGCACATCGAGCGCAATTACGCCGTCTACTACAGCTTCCACCAGTTCCTGCTGCAACGGGGTTTCGTGGTTCTCGCGCCGGACTATCGCGGCAGCATCGGCTATGGGTCGGCGTGGCGCGAAGGCGTCTACATGGATGTTGGGGGCAAGGACTTCAGGGACGCCGCGATGAGCGCGGACTTCCTGAAGACGCTGCCGTACGTCGATACCTCCCGCGTTGGCGTGTGGGGCCTCAGCTACGGCGGGTTCTTCACGTTGCTCGCTGTGACGGAGAGGCCGACGACGTTCCGCGCGGCGGTGGACGTGGCCGGCGTCGCCGACTATGCGATGTACTACGAAGATCCGTATCACGGAGGCTGGACGGTCAGCCGGATCGGCACACCGGAGCAGAATCCCCGGGTGTACGCGCAGGCCTCACCGGTCTCACACGTCGACCGGCTCGTAACGCCCCTTCTCGTCCTGCACGGCACGGCCGACGTCAACGTGCCGTACCTGCATTCTGTTCGCCTGTTGGACGAACTCCTGAAGAACGGGAAAGGCCACCTCGTCCAGTTCATGACCTACCCGGGGGAATTCCACTACTTCACCCGGGAGCATGTCCTCCGGGACGCCTGGACGAGGGTCAGCGCGTTCTTCGACGCGAACCTGAGGAGATAGGCCATGGACTATCACGTGATGGAAGCGCGGCACGTGTCCGCATCCGTCAGACCGAACTGAAGGAGGAGTGAGTACGCAGTAGGATCCCTCTTCCGACAGTCGCAGCATCGAGTCCAGCGGAAGTGTCCCACCTGTGAGGCCGGCGTCTGGATCACTGTCAGGCCGACAGCGACTCGAGACGCCGGCTCGCGTCGCCCTGTTCGATCGTCGCCAGCAGGCGCATCCTCCCGTCGTTCCTCGGCTTGGTTCGGGACGGCCCTCGGCGCGGAGCACGGGGCCGGGACAGTGTAAGATCTCGGATGTCATGGCCGCACGTGCGACAGCCAAAGCCGTTCGTCGTCCCACCCGATCCCGGGTTGGCCGGATCGTTGTCCGCCTGGGGCGGCTTGCGGCTCTCGCGTTCGTCGCGTCGGTGCTCGCGGTGCTGGCGCTGCGCTGGATCCCGCCGCTGACCTCCGGCGTGATGATCGAGCGCCGCGTCGAAGCGTTGATTGGCGGACGTCCGTACCACGTCGACTACCGGTGGGTGCCGTGGACCCGGATGTCCAGGCAGGCGGGCCTCGCGGTCATCGCGTCGGAAGATCAGAACTTCCCGACACACCACGGCTTCGACCTGGAGGCGATCCAGAAGGCGATCGACAAGCACGACAAGGGCGGACACCTTCGCGGCGCCAGCACGATTTCGCAGCAGGTGGCCAAGAACGTCTTCCTCTGGTCCGGTCGGAGCTTCGTACGCAAGGGGCTCGAGGCGTACCTCACGGCGCTCATCGAGCTCGCCTGGCCCAAGCGGCGCATTCTCGAGGTCTACCTGAACATCGTCGAACTGGGTGACGGGGTGTTCGGGGTCGAGGCGGCCAGCCAGCGGTTCTTCCGGAAGCCGGCGGCGAAACTCGGACCGTCCGAAGCGGCGCTGCTCGCGGCGGTGCTGCCAAACCCGATCCGGCTCCGCGTCAACCGACCCTCGGCGTACGTGGAAGAACGCCGCGCGTGGATCCTCCAGCAAATGGACCAGTTGGGCGGCACCTCGCTCATCGGCAAGTACTGAACGCCGGGCCACCCGTCACGCGTGATCCCGCAGGGCGGTTTCTCCCGTGCAGGAAGTCCTCGATGCGAACGCTGCTGTCGGCGCTGCTGTTGACGGCCGGTGTCACGATGGTCTCGGCCGCCCATCCCCAATCCAGTCAGCTTCCGCCCGAGACGTCGGCCCAGAAGGAGGCCCGCCTGCAGTGGTGGACCGAAGCCCGGTTCGGGATGTTCATCCACTGGGGGCTCGACCTGGATGACGTCCCGGGCGGGTGGACTTCCGGTCGCCCGAACAGTTCAAGCCGCGCGAGTGGATGACGGTGAAGATGAGCGCGCGGAAGGACACGACGTGGCTGAAGGAGGAGGGCCGCGCCGGGGACCTGGTGCTCAAGCTGCCAATCCTCGAGCCCGCAGTGGAGATCCCGGTCGTGGAGTTGATCCTGAAATAGGCAACGTGGCCGGGAATATGCGGGCCACAGATCTCGCGGAGGTTGAACAGCTGGGGTTCGCGTCCTCAACTTGAATATTAGTAGTCGCTGCACTATATTTCATACATGATCGATCGCCCAGGCTATCGCCTGCAGATTCAACACTCCTTGCGCCAATTCCGGATCACGGCCTTGCTCGGCCCCCGTCAGTGCGGGAAGACCACCTTGGCCAAGGCGCTCGCCATCGGGCCAGACGCCTACTTCGACCTCGAAGACCCTCTGGACCTGGCTCGACTCGAAGCGCCTCGACAGACGCTCGGTGCGCTCACGGGGCTCGTGGTCATCGACGAGATCCAACGCCGGCCGGACCTGTTCCCGCTGCTGCGGGTCCTGGCGGACCGCCCGGGCACACCGGCCCGCTTCCTGATTCTGGGCAGCGCCTCGCTGGACCTTGTCAAAGGCGTGTCGGAATCTCTGGCTGGGCGGGTGGGCTTCGTCGACCTGAGTGGCTTCGACGGCACCGAAGTCGGCTTCGACCGCCTCTCCACGCTGTGGCTTCGGGGCGGTCTCCCGGAGTCGTTCCTGAGCGACTCCGACGAGACGAGCCTGCACTGGCGGCTGCAGTTCGTCCGCACGTTTCTCACTCGGGACATTCCTCAACTGGGCATCACCATCCCTTCCGAGCAGTTGCGCCGCTTCTGGCTCATGGTCGCCCACTACCACGGGCAGTCGTGGAACGCCTCGGAGATCGCGGGTTCTCTCGGTATCAACTACAAGACGGCGCAGCACTACCTCGACATCCTCACCGGCTCGTTCCTGATCCGGTCGTTGCCGCCCTGGACCGAGAACCTCGGCAAACGTGTGCGCAAGACGCCGAAGATCTACCTGCGCGACAGCGGCCTGTTTCACGCGCTGCAGCGGATCCACTCGCTGCCGGACCTCCAGGCACACCCGAAGCTCGGCGCCTCGTGGGAGGGATTGGCACTCGAACATGTCCTGCGGGTCCTCCGGGTGGAGCCCGGCGAGGCGTTCCACTGGAGCACCCACGGAGGTGCCGAGGTGGACCTGTTGATCGTCCGGGGCGGTCAACGCTGGGGCTTCGAGCTCAAATACGCGGACGCGCCGCGCACGACCAGGTCCATGCGGACGGCGCTGGACGATCTGCGACTGGAGCGCCTGTTCGTGATCTACCCTGGGGAGAAGGACTACGCGCTGGACGATCGGATTCAGGTGCTCGCGTTGCGAAATGTGGAGGGCTTGGTCACGAAGGTGTGAAGGCGTGACGCATCATCACATCGCGGACGCGGGTGCGCTTTACGGTTCATGAGGGGGTGCTTGACTCGCGGCCGGCCGCGATGCGTTACTCTTGTCGCATGTCGGATGTCATGCGAATCCAGCCGTTCTCGACCCAGCTCCGCCGCATCCTGCTCGAGTACGAGCACGCCGCCTCGATCTTCGGAATCCCGCGCCAGCTCTTTCACACGCCTCGGCCCAACGCACCGTACGCCGTGCGGCAGTTGTTCGGAAAGTACCTGGCCACCCCGGTCGGGCCGTCCGCGGGACCGCACACCCAGCTCAGTCAGAACATCATCTCGGCGTGGCTCTGCGGCGGACGGTTCATCGAGCTCAAGACGGTGCAGGTCATGGATGAACTCGTCATCCCGCGCCCCTGCATCGACATGACCGACGAAGGCTACAACGTCGAGTGGTCCCAGGAATTGAAGCTGGAGCAGTCGGCCCACGAGTACATCGTCGCGTGGGCCATCCTGCACATCCTGCCGCGCGTGCTCGGATGGACCGACGCGGCACGGCACGGCTCCCCACTGCCTGGCGCCATCTTCGACATGAGCGTGGGCTACAACCTGGACGGCGTCCGGAACCCCCGCATGAGCACCTTCATGGATGTCATGGCGGATGCGTCCGACGAGCTCGCTCGGATCGCCGAGTCCCTCCGCCGCGACTTCCCTCAGTTTGCAGGCATCGAGTTCCCGGCTCAGATCGTCAACAGCGTCACCCTCTCGACGATGCACGGGTGCCCCCCCGAGGAGATCGAACGCATCGCCCGCTACCTGATCGAGGAGCGCGGCCTGCACACGGTGGTCAAGCTGAACCCAACGCTCCTCGGCAAGGAGCGCGTACTCGACATCCTCCATCGTCGACTGGGGTTCACAGATATCGACATCCCGGACTCGGTCTTCGACCACGATCTGAAGTACGACCGGGCGGTCGATCTGATCAGGTCGCTCCAGAGCGCCGCTGCCGCCAGGGGCCTGACGTTCGGCGTCAAGTTGAGCAACACGCTCGCGATGCGCAACCACGCCGGCCGGCTGCCGGGCGCCGAGATGTACATGTCGGGGCGGGCGCTCTACCCGGTCACGATGAACCTGTACGACGGGCTGTTGCACGAGTTCGACGGCCGACTGCACGTCTCGTATTCCGCCGGCGCCGACGCGTTGAACGTCGCGACCATCCTCGCCTGCGGCGCGATGCCCGTCACGGGCTGTTCCGATCTGCTGAAGCCTGGCGGATTCGGCCGCATGACGCAGTGGCTGGAGAACCTCGAGGCCTCGATGCGCGACCGGGGTGCGACCAGCCTCGACGTCCTCTCCGCGGACAGGCTGGCGAACGTGCGCCAGGCTGCGTCGGACGCCCTGGACGATCCTCGCTACCGCAAGGACGCCGTTCCGCACGGCCTGCCCAAGGTACAGTCCGGTCTCGGCCTCTGGGACTGCGTGGTCGCGCCATGCGTCGAGGCCTGTGCGGTGGAACAGGATGTGCCCGAGTACGCCTGGCTCATCGCGCAAGGCGAGTACGACCGCGCCCTGGAGGTGATCCTCGCCCGCAACCCCCTGCCCGGGATCACCGGCCACGTGTGCACCAGGCTGTGCCAGACGAGGTGTACGCGCAACGACTACGAGGAGAGCGTGGCGATCCGGGCGCTCAAGCGCATCGCGGAGGAGCGCGGGCGCGCCGGATACGTGTCGAAGCAGCGCTCCCCCACCGGACGCACGGTCGCCATCATCGGCAGCGGGCCATCCGGCCTCGCGGCTGCCGCGTTCCTCGCGGTGAACGGCGTACACGCGACGATATTCGAGGCCAGGGATGTGCCGGGCGGCATGATGCGCATGGTGCCGCCGTTCCGTTTGCCGTGGGAAATCGTCCAGCGCGACATCGACCGCATCACGGCGCTCGGCGTCGACCTCGTGCTCGACACGCGCATCACCGTCCCGCCGGAGGAATTGCTCCGGCAAGGCTTCGACGCCGTGTACCTTGCGAGCGGCTTCCAGCGCGACGCGCCGCTGCGCATCGCCGGCGCCGATGGACCCGGGGTGGTACCGGCGTTGCACCTGCTCGACCGATCCCGTCGCGGTGAGCACCTGGACCTCGGCGCGAGAGCGGTGGTCGTGGGCGGCGGCGACACGGCGATGGACGCGGTCCGAACGTCGCAGCGGCTCACGGGCCATCCCGTCACGATTCTCTACCGCCGCACCCGGCACGAGATGCCGGCCTCCGAGGAGGAGTTGGACGGCGCGCTGGAAGAAGGCAACATCCTCGAAGAACTCGTCGCCCCGATCGAGGTCCTGCGTGGGTCGGACGGCCGGGTCACCGGCCTCAGGTGCGTCCGCAACCGGCTGGGCGAACCGGGACCGGACAAACGCCGGTCGCCGGTTGCGATCCCGGATTCGGAGTTCATCGTCACGTGCGACTCGGTGGTTGTTGCCGTGGGACAGAAGCCCGAGCTCACGTTCCTCGACGCCAGCCGCGTGGTTCGGCACGGCGGTGGCGGCGTACTCGTGGACGCGACAACCCGCTGTGCGGGGCCGGAAGGCGTCTACGCCGGCGGCGACGTCGTGATCGAACCGCGGAGCATCATCGCGGCGTGCGACGACGGCCGGAGGGCTGCCGAGGCCATCTGCGAGCGCCTGGGCGTCCCCTTCGCCCAGCCATCTTCGACGCCCGCCGCGCTCTCCCAGGCGGACATCGCCGCACTCAAGGCGGCGCGGGCGCGGAAGGTCGCGCAGGTGAAGCCGACGATGGTGCCGGTCGCGGAACGCGCCGGCTTCACGCTGATCGAACCGACCTTCACCGAGGAGGAGGCGCGCCGCGAGGCGCTGCGCTGCGTGCAGTGCACGACGTTCTGCGACAAGTGCGTCGAGGTCTGTCCGAACAGGGCCAATGACACCTTCGTGATGGCGCCCGTCAGCTACAGGCTGCCGGTGTTCGCCATGGAGGGCGGCCTCGTGTGCGTCGTCGGGACGGAGGGGTTCGAGATCGCGCAGGGCCGGCAGATCGTGCACGTGGACGACTTCTGCAACGAGTGCGACAACTGCCAGACCTTCTGCGTCCACCACGGCCGGCCGTACGCCGACAAGCCACGGCTCTTCCTCGACGCCGACCTGTTCGCCGCCGAAGGGAGCAACGCATTTCACATCGAAGGCGACGCCATTCAACGGCGGGAGCACGGCGAGCAGTCGGCGCTCACCGTGCTGAGCGAGGCGATGATCTTCGAGGACGCCGTCCTGCGCGTGACGCTGACCCACGACTGGCACGTGCGCGAGGCGGTGGCGAAGACCCCGTTTGTCGGCCGACGATCGCTGAAACCCGCCGCGGAGATGGCGGTTCTCTACCACGGAGTCAGGAACACGCTGCCGTTCCTGACACGCGGATCGAAGACGGACGCCCGGACGTGACGCCGGTCAACGGCGGGTGATCGTGCCTTCCCAGGTCGACACCTTCTCGCCCTTCAGGTCCTCCGCGCCGAACCAGTAACTGGTGACCGCCTTGGTCTCGGTGAAGAAGGCGACACCGTCTCGTCCCATCACGTGCAGGTCGCCGAAGAAGCTCGCCTTGTGCCCGGCGAACGGGAAGGCCGAGATGGGCACCGGGATCCCGACGTTGACGCCCACCATGCCGGCATCGACGCGCCGGGCGAACTCGCGCGCGAAGTAACCGCTCGTTGTGAAGATGGAGGCGCCGTTGGCGAATTCGCTGTCGTTGATCGTCCGGACGCCCTCCTCGAAGTCCGCCACGCGTTTGATGGCGAGCACGGGGCCGAAGATCTCGTCGATGCCGACGCGCATGGACGGTGCGACATGGTCGAAGACCGTAGGCCCGACGAAGAACCCGCCTTCGTATCCGGGAACCGTCAGTCCGCGGCCGTCGAGCACGAGCCGCGCCCCTTCCCGAACCCCCTTGTCGATCCAGGCGAGGACCGCCGACCGGTGCTCGGCGCTGATGAGCGGGCCAAGCTCCGTCTCGTGAGCCCACGCGGGGCCGGCCTTCCGTGCGCGCGCCAGTTCGACGATCTCGGCCACCAGGTCGTCAGCCACGGCGTGTTCGACGGCGACCACCGGCAGCGCCATGCAACGCTCGCCCGCGCAGCCGAAGGCCGAGTTGATCACGCGCTGAGCCGTCGCGCGGATGGGCGCGTCGCCCAGGACGAGCGCATGGTTCTTGGCCTCCGTCAGGCACTGGACGCGCTTGCCGTGCGCAGCCGCGGTGGCATAGACGTGCCGGCCGATGCTCGTGGACCCGACGAACGTGACGCCCCGGACCGCGGGGTGCTTCAGCAGCAGTTCGGCCTCGGAGCGGGAGCAGGTCACCAGGTTGAACACGCCGGGCGGCAGGCCCGCGTCGGCCAGGATCTCCGCCATGCGCATCGACGTCTGAGGCACGAGGCTGGCCGCCTTGAGAACGAACGTGTTGCCGGTCGTGATCGCGAGCGGCGTCATCCATCCCATGGGAATCATCGCCGGGAAGTTCCACGGCGCGATCCCGACGAATACGCCGAGCGGCTCGCGGTAGCTCACCGTATCGTAGCCGTCGGCCACGTTCATCAGGCTGTCGCCCTGCACGAGTGTGGCCGTGCCGCACGCCAGCTCCACGACCTCGATGGCCTTCAGCACGTCACCGCGCGCCTCGGCGTACGTCTTCCCCATCTCCGTGGCGAGGAGGGTGGCCAGTTCGTCGAGACGATCGTCCAGCAACTCCCTGAATCGAAACATCACCTGCACGCGCCGGGTGACGGGGGTGTCGCGCCACGCTGGAAACGCCGCGGCCGCGGCGGCCACCGCGCCCTCGACCTCCGCGGCGGTGCATCGAGGCGTCTCGCACATGACCGCGCCGGTGCTCGGGTTGAACACCGGCATGCACCCGCCCTGGCTCTTACGCCACGTGCCGCCGACGAAGTATTTCAGTGTCTCGGCCATCGTCTGCCTCTCTCCGGGAGCCGATTCGCGGTCCGCGACCGCGCGATGATAGTATGCGGCCGGCGCGACCGACCGCGTCATCCATCCGAGGACCGTCCATGACCAGCGACGACCTGATTGCGTTGACCAAGCGGCATACGCTCTTCGAGTGGTCCGCCCAGGCCCACGTGGATCCGATTGCGGTCGCCCGTGCGCGGGGCATCTACTTCTGGACCCCCGAGGGGAAGCGGTACATCGACTTCAACAGCCAGTTGATGTGCGTCAACGCCGGCCACGGGGACCCGCGCATCATCGACGCCATTCGGAGCCAGGTCGAGACGCTGGCCTACGCGAACCCATTCATGGCGACCGAGCCCCGCGCCCGGCTCGGCAGGAAGCTCGCGGAGATCGCGCCGGGCGACATTGACACGTTCTTCTTCACCAACGGCGGCGCGGAGGCAAACGAGAACGCCGTCAAGCTGGCGCGGTTCTACACGGGCCGCCAGAAGATCCTCGCGCGGTACCGGTCCTACCACGGAGCCACGGCCGGCGCCATCACGCTCACCGGCGATCCGCGGCGCTGGGCGGCCGAGCCGGGCATGGCGGGGGTCGTCCACGTGCCGGATCCCTACCACGGCATCCAGCGCGGCTGGGATTCGGCCGACCAGGCGCTCGCCACGCTGCAGGAGATCATCGAGCTCGAAGGGCCGCATACCATCGCCGCCTTCATCCTCGAGACGGTCACCGGCACCAATGGCCTGCTGATCCCGCCGGACGGGTATCTGGAGGGCGTCCGCGATCTCTGCACGCGGCACGGCATCCTGCTCATCGCGGACGAGGTGATGTCCGGATTCGGGCGCACGGGCGAGTGGTTCGCGGTCGATCATTGGCACGTCGTGCCCGATCTCCTCACCATGGCCAAGGGGCTGACGAGCGCCGCGGTGCCGCTCGGCGCCGTCGGGATGCGCCGCGCGATCGCCGAGCACTTCCAGGACAAGGTGTTCTACGGCGGCCTGACCTACAACAGCCATCCGCTCGGCTGCGCCGCCGCGCTCGCGGCGATCCGCGTCTACGAGGAGGACCACCTGATCGAGAACGCCAGGCGCCTGGGCATCGTCATGCGGGCGATGCTCGAGGAGTTGCAGGCCAGGCATCCGTCGGTCGGCGCGACCCGGTCGATCGGGTTGTTCGGGATCGTCGAACTCGTGCGCAACCGCGCCACGCGCGAACCCATGGCCCCCTTCAACGGCAGCGCGCCCGAGATGGCCGCGCTCGGCCGCTTCTTCCGGGAAGAGGGGCTCTACACGCTCGTGCGCTGGAACACCTTCTTCACGAACCCGCCGCTCTGCATCACCGAACGCGAACTCCGCGAGGCGTTCGACATCATCGATCGAGGGCTAGCGATCACGGACCGCGCCGTCCTCTGACGGGGGCCACGGCCGACATCCCGTGGTCAGAACGTCGGCGGCGTGTTGATCCACAGCAGCACCGCTTCCTCCTTCGAGGCGTTGAGCCAGCGGTGTGCCAGCGTGCTCTCGAACCAGCAGCCATCGCCGGGCCGGAGCACGTAGTACTCGACCTCGTCGAGCCAGAGTTCGAGCGTGCCGCTCAGCATGTAGATGAACTCCTCGCCCGGGTGCGCATAGGCGCCGTCGCTGCCGCCGCCCGGCGCCACGCGAAAGAGCATCGACTCCAGCAACTTCGTGCCGGTGGACAGCAGTTCCATGCGCACGCCGCCCTTGGTCTGCAGGATGCGACGGTGGTGCGGTCGCACGAGGCGGCTGGCCTGGCGCGGAAGGTGGAACAACTCGAGCAGCGTCGTGTTGTAGGCGGTCGCCAGCCGGGTCAGCGTGGTGACCGACGCGTTCGCCTGGGTACGTTCGACGGCGCTCAGGAAGCCGGCCGACACGTGGGCTCGGCGAGCCGCCTCGCCAACGCTCAGGCCGAAGCGTTGCCGCAGTCGGCGCAGGGTCGGACCGATCGTCGGGGTCTCCTGCGGCGCGTCGGCTGGTGCAGATGGCCCGCCCATCGCCTCCTTGATCGCCGGCACGTTGAGATGCCTGACGTCCCTGAGATGCTTGATCTGCTTCAGCGTCTTCATCAACTCCGGGCTGTAGAGACGGTTGCGCCCGTTGCGCCGGGCGGGCGCAATCAGGCCGTTCCTCTCCCACAACCGCAGCGTCGATGCGCTGACGCCGACCAGCCGGGCCGCCTGGCTCACGCTGAGAAACCCGAATCGCGCCGGCCCCGCCTGGCCCGGCCGCGTCGTTCGTCGCGGCGTGCCCGCCCGCGCGCTCTGCCCTCCCCGAGACATACCCACTCTCCTGCACCGTCAGATCGGTCCGCCGCACTTTCCATCTTGCATCCGTGCGCTAGTCATTCTCACACAGGCTCGCCCATTCGGCCAAGCGTTGTCCACTTCACAGCTTGTTTCGGCGATCCAGCGCGTTCGAGGGTCTGTTCTCTAGATTTGTATTTGTGTGATAGTCATGCATCTGTCCTGTGGTAGTATGCGCCGGTCAGCGGGCGTACTCGACAGACGGGTCCCTTCACGTGTGGTCGATCAGCAAGAGGGCCGAGTCGGATCGGCCGCCTCAGGGCGCGATAGCGACGTACCGGCGCGGTTCCATCCTCGGGCCGCGGCGTGACGGTCGTCATTCATAGAGGGAGGGCTTCGGCATGAGAAGGTTCGTTCTTCTTGGACTCATGATCGCCGTTGTCTGGATGGTCGGTCGGCCCGTCAATGCCCAGCAGACCACGGGGACCATCACCGGGAGGGTTGTGGACGAGCAGAAGTCCACCGTGCCCGGCGCGACGGTCACCGCCCGGAGCGTCACCACCGGCTTCATGCGGGTGTCGACCTCTGACGCCAGCGGGATGTACCGACTCGCCGCCCTGCCGGTGGGCACCTACGACCTCACGGTCGAACTGTCCGGCTTCGCCACGATCGACCGCAAGGGCCTCGTCGTCAACGTCTCGCAGACCGTCACGCTCGAGTTCGAGCTGAGGGTCGCGAAGATGACCGAGACGGTCACCGTGACCGGCGAGACGCCGCTCATCGAGACCACCTCGTCATCGGTCGGCGGTGTGGTGGACGTGAACAAGATCGAGAACCTGCCGCTCAACGGCCGGCAGTTCGCCAACCTCGCGATGACGGTCGCCGGTGTCGGCATGGGGTTCCACTCCGATCCGACCAAGAGCACCCAGTACTCGCCGCAGGTGGCCGGCGGCAACGGCCGGAACGTCAACTACCAGATCGATGGCGGCGACAACAACGACGACACGGTCGGCGGCCTGCTGCAGCAGTTCCCCCTGGAGGCCATCCAGGAATTCAACATGATCACGCAGCGCTACAAGGCCGAGTACGGTCGCAGCAACGGCGGCGTGATGAACATCGTCACCAAGGGCGGAACGAACCATTACCAGGGCAGTTGGTTCACGATGCTCCGCGACAAGTCGATGAACGCGCAGACCGAGACCGAGCGGTTGACCGAAACCGACAAGCCCGACTACCGCCGCTACCAGTTCGGCGGATCGTTCGGCGGCCCGGTCGTCCAGAACAAGGCCCACTTCTTCGCCGCCTTCGAACGCACGCAGCAGGATACGAACCAGGCCGTCGACACCGGTGGTCTCTTCCCGTCGATGAACGGCGTCTACGGGACTCCCTACCGGGAGAACCTCTTCACCGCCAAGGCGACGGCCAATGTGACGGCGAACCAGTTCCTCTCGGTCCGCTACGGCCGCAACGACAACTCGCAGCCGTACGGCGCCGGCCCGCAGCTTCCACCGAGCAACTGGGGCGACAGCAAGAACAGCTTCAACTCGGTCAACCTGAACTACAACTGGGTGCTGGGTGGGTCGAAGCTGAACGAGTTCATCTTCCAGGTGGCCAACTTCAAGAACAACGTGACGGCCAACAGCACCGACCCGCAGCAGTGCTTCCCGAATGGAGTCTGCATCGGCGCCAACGGCAACACCCCGCAGACGACCGAGCAGATCAAGTGGCAGTTCCGCGACGACTTCTCCTGGCACAAGATGGGCGGGATGGGGCTCGGCCACGACTTCAAGATGGGGCTGAATGTCATCTACGAGCCGCGGCTGTACATCACGTTCAACTCCGGCATCAGCGCGTACTCCTACACGCACCTGACCAACGACGTGAACGGGCCCATCTCGAGCGTGTCACGATCGGGAGGCGACTCGTCGGCGGACATCCCCAACAAGCAGATCGGCCTCTACTTCCAGGATGACTGGCGGATCAACGACCGGTTCACGGTCAACCTCGGCCTGCGCTACGACGTGGTCCTCGGCTGGGCCATCGACCAGTCGAAAGCGCACGACTTCCAGGTGCTGCAGGCGGCTGGACGGTCGGGACGCCTGAACGGCATGAGCCTGTTCGAGGACTTCGGCAAGAGTTCCCAGGAGGACTACAAGGACTTCCAGCCAAGGGTAGGGTTCGCCTGGGACGTCAAGGGCAACGGCCGCGATGTCGTGCGGGCCGGCTGGGGCATGTACTACGACTTCTCCTATTCGAACGCGAGCCTGATGTTCGCCGCGATCGACGCGCGCGGGGTGTTCGGCGGCACGGTCTTCTCGGTCAGCCAGCCGGACGGAATTCTCAAGGCGAATGGGACGAACTTCACGGTCAACGACCCGATCTCGACAATCGCCAGCCAGAACGAAATCGACGCGACCGTGATGCCGGCCAACGGCCACATCATGTCACCCCGGTTCAAGCAGCCGTACACGCACCAGGTATCGGCCGGCTGGTCCCACGCCCTCTCGTCCACGACAGTACTCGACATCGACTACGTGGGCGTGTTCGGCCGTCACCTCGGATGGCGGCCTCGGTTGAACACGAGGGTGAATGGCGGCGCGCGCCGGCTCTCGGACCTCGACTTCTCCTACCCGAACTTCGCCATCGACATCAGCGCCGGGAAGAGCACCTACCACGGCCTGACGATGGGCATTCGCCGTCGCATGGACAAGCACGTCCAAGTGAACGCCTGGTACTCCCTGTCGACCGCGCAGGGCACCGGCGGCAACGGGACGGACGAATTGACTGTCAGCAACATCCAGGACGCGTCCCAGCCGCTGGCCGCGAGGCAGTACGGGCCGTCGGGACGGACGGATGCGCGCCATAAGATTACGGTGAGCGCCGTCATCGAGGCGCCGGGCGGGATCAACATCTCGCCGATCTTCCGTTATCGGTCCGCGCTTCCGGTGAACATCGTCACCGGATTCGACAACAACCGGGACGGAGCCCGCAACGACATCGCCAGCGAGGCGTTCGCCTTCAACGGCCTGGACGCCAGCGGCAACCCGATCGTCGAGAGCCTGGGATCGTGCGCGACGATCAACTGCGGGCGCGGCGCGTCCATGTCGGTGTTCAACCTGCGCGTGAGCAAGGTGTTCAAGCTGCCGCGCAACATCCACTTCGAGGCGATTGGCGAGGTATTCAACCTCTTCAACGCCAAGAACCCGTCGGACTTCGTCGGGCAGCGGTTCATCGGAACGCTGGCCAACCCGACGCCGAACCCCGACTTCATGCGACCGCTGTCGTTCGCGGGTGACTTCCAGATGCCCGAGCAGCGTGTCGGCCAGATCGGGTTCCGACTGACGTTCTAGACCTCGCAGCCGGTGCAAGAAACAGGGCGCGCGGGACTCCTCCCCCGTGCGCCTCGCTGCTCACCAAGAGGAACAGTTGTCGGCCGCGCTGCGCACGCTGGCCGCAGGCTCGCCAGGACCCGCACCAGCGCGCGCGGCGGCCAACGAGCGGGCGCTCGTCCGGAACCACACGAAGCGAAGCGCCCCACCGGGAGTGGGGTCGAAGGCCACTTCCGGTGGGGTTTCTCAGCCAACCGCGTTGGTTGCGGGCGGAACTCGGGCTAGAATTATCAGTTCGTGGAAAAAGCCCGCGCGGTTCTTCGTTCGTGGATCTGGGTCGGCGCCGTCCTCGGGCTCGCGGCCTGTGACTCGTCGCCTGTCGCTCCGCCGCCCCCCGGGCTGGGGATCAGTTGTCCGGCCGCGGCGAGCGGCGTCTCACATCTGAACGCGCCGGCAATCGTGAGCTGGGACGCGCCGTCGACCACCGGTGGCACAGCGCCGGTTACCGTGTCGTGCACTCCCGCACCCGGGACGGCCTTCAACCTGGGATCGACCACGGTGACCTGTCTCGCGTCGGACGCCCGGCTTCAGGCCGCATCCTGCAGCTTTCCCGTCACCGTCACCCGCGCACCGCAACTCGGCGCCACCCGGTTCATGGCCTTTGGCGACAGCATCACGGAAGGCAAGTCACAGGATCCGCCGCCGTTCGGCCTGCTCTCGATCTACAACCCGGCGTCATATCCGTACAAGCTGAACAACCTCCTCAAGCTCCGCTTTCCGGACCAGGACGTGACGGTCATGAATGAAGGGTTGGCAGGCGAGTTCGTGGCCGACGGCTACAATCGACTGGCGTCCTCGTTGGCGCCCGCCAATCCGGACGCCGTGTTGCTGCTCGATGGGGCGAACGATCTGCTGAACTTCCCAAGCAGCACGACAACTCAATACATCGCGGGCAAGCTGCGCGACATGGTGCGGCTCGTTCAATCGAGAAGCGCGGGCCGGACGCCGGTGCTGCTGGCCACGTTCCCGCCCCAGCGGCAGGGCACGTACAAAGATCGGAGCGCCGGCCTCCCGTACGTCCCCGAACTGAACCAGCGCATCGCGGATGTCGCCCGGACGGAGAAGAACGCCTACCTCGTGGACCTCTACGCGGGATTCCCGACCGACACGAGCCGGCTCATCAGCGTGGACGGCCTCCACCCGACACCGGAAGGCTATACGCTGATGGCCCAGATCTTCTACCAGGCCGTGCTCGATCACTTCGAAACCAAGCTGGCCGCGCGGCACGCGCTACCGATTCGTGGAATGATCGCGGGGCCCGAACGCCGGTACCCGCGGTAGCGTGCGCTGCTACTTGGGCTGCGGGGCAGGCGGCGTCGCGTCGGGCCCGACTTCGCCCTCGACCCAGGCCGCGATCCGCTCGCGGCTCCACCGGTGATCGTCGTTCAGGTGGATCAGGAGGCTGTCGAGCAGCAACTGCTTCTTGCACCCGGCCTCCGGGCAACGGCGCACGCTGTCGTCCAGGCAACTGAAGAATTTGTAAATCCCCTTGGGGCGGATTCCCGTCGCGTCGGCAGGCAGACGGTAGATGCCTTCGTAGGCGGAGCCGAACGCATCCGAGCGGTCGCGCCCCTCGAAGTACGCCCCGAACAGTTGCTCGTGCCGCTTCCGCGCCCCGGCCCGGATGGCCGCGGCCAGTTCGGCTTCATCATCCCGTACATGCCTGGTCATAGAGGTCTCCCGGCTTGGCTGATGAGAGAGGCGTGCCAAATGGATCGGCTTCGAACATGGCCCGTTTCTGCCTCGAACGGCCGCTGGCGGCCGTCTCGGGCCACGCGGCAATCCCGCTTGCGGACAATCATCGTTCGGGAACGAGCAGCCCCTGTCTCCCGGCGCCCGTTACTGGCCGACGTCCTCCGGGTTTGCCAGCACGGCGCCCTTGCTCGCGCTGGTGACCAGCCGGCAGTAGCGCCCCAGCCAGCCCGTGTTGATCTTCGACGCGGGCTTGCGCCACGTGACCCTGCGCCTCGCGAGTTCCTCCTGGGCCACCTGCAGCGTGATCGTGCGTGACGGGATATCGATGGTGATCCGGTCGCCATTTCTCACGAGCGCGATCGGTCCCCCTTCTGCCGCCTCCGGCGAAATGTGTCCCACGCAGGTGCCTGCGGTCCCGCCCGAGAAGCGACCGTCGGTGATGAGCGCGACGCTGGTCCCAAGCCCTTGCCCTTTTATCATCGACGTCGGCGACAGCATCTCCGGCATGCCCGGTCCGCCCTTCGGCCCCTCGTAGCGGATCACGACCACGTGGCCGGGGCGCACCCGGCGCTCGGCGAGCGCCGCCAAACACTCATCCTGCGAGTCGAAGACCATCGCCTCGCCCTCGAAGACGACGCACGACGGATCCACGCCCGCGCTCTTGATGACGCCGCCTTCCGGCGCGAGGTTGCCGAACAGTACCGCCAGCCCCCCATCGGCCGTGAAGGGATTCTCGATCCGCCGAATGATCCGTTCGTCGCCGATGACGGCGCCCCGGACGTTCTCGCCGAGGGTGCGACCGGTGACCGTCTGGCAGTTGGCGTGAACCAGGCCTGGAATCCGCGCGACCTCGCCGAGGATCGCGGAGATCCCGCCGGCGCGGTCCACGTCCTCCATGTGCACGTCGGGCTTGGACGGCGACACCTTGCAGAGACACGGGGTCCGGGCGGACAGATCGTTGAGGAGCGCCAGCGGGAAGTCCACGCCGGCTTCGCGCGCGACGGCCAGGCCGTGCAGCACGGTGTTGGTGGATCCGCCCATCGCCATGTCGAGGACGAACCCGTTCGTCAGCGATTCGCGGGTGACGATGACGCGCGGTGTGACATTACGCGCCAACAGGTCCATGACGCGGCGGCCGGCTTCCCGCGCCAGGTCGCGGCGCCGCGGATCGACCGCGAGGATCGTCCCGTTCCCGGGCAGCGCAAGGCCGATCGCCTCGAGCAGGCAGTTCATCGAGTTCGCGGTGAACATGCCGGCGCACGACCCGCACGTGGGACACGCCTGCGCCTCGAGTTCGGCGAGTTCCGCCTCGGTCATCTGCCCGGTCTGCACGCGGCCCACGCCCTCGAACACCGTGATGAGGTCGCCCGTCGATCCGTCGGGCAAACGGCCGGCGCGCATCGGCCCGCCAGTCACGAAGATCGTCGGGATGTCCAGCCGCACCGAGGCCATCATCATGCCGGGCGTGATCTTGTCGCAGTTGCTGATGCACACGAGCGCGTCGAAGCCATGCGCCATGCACATCGTTTCGACCGCGTCGGCAATCAGCTCGCGGCTGGGCAACGAGTACCGCATGCCCAGATGCCCCATGGCAATGCCGTCGTCCACGGCGATGGTGTTGAACTCGAGCGGCGTGCCGCCGGCCGCTCGCACGGAGTCCTTCACGACGGCGGCGAACTCCCGCAGGTGCACGTGGCCGGGCACGATGTCGGTGTAGGAGTTGGCGATGCCGATGAACGGCTTCCGGATATCGTCGTCGGACAGGCCGCACGCCCGCATGAGGCTCCGGTGCCCTGCCCGTTCGATGCCCTTCTTCACGATGTCTGAACGCATCTCCGATCCCCTGTCACCACTCGCCCCGGGCAGGTCCCGGGCAGATTGCCCGGCCCCGACGCTCCCGCGGCGTGCTGCCGGTTCCCGGCGCCGGACACCGGCGGAGGTTCGAGAATACCGCGGATCGATAGTAAACTGGCAGGGCCCTGCGGGGCGTCGTTCGCCACACGGACACGAATGCTGCATATTGACGTTCCCACGCTGTTCCTTCTGTCGGCGGCCATCGACGTGATGGTCAGTGCGTCGCTGGCCTACGTGTACTTCACCGAGACAACCTATCCGGGCTTCCGTGACTGGATGGTGGGGACGGCGTGCGGGACCGTCGGCTTCGCGCTCGTCGCGGCGCGGGGTCACGTGCCGCTGTTGATGTCGACGTTTCTCGCCTCGGTGACGATCGTGGCGGGCGTGGACCGGCTGCTACGCGGCATCCAACGCTTCACTGGCCTCGACGGACGGCCCTCGAAGGATGAACTCGCCCTCTATGCGGTGAGCGTTGCGGCGTTCGCCTACTACTCCTTGATCGAGTCCAGAACCGACATGCGAATCGTGATCCTGAGTGCCTGTATCGCCTACGTCAGCGCGAAGGCCGCCCGTGATGCCGCCGTCCGTCTTCGCGGACCGTACTCGATGGATGGCCGGTTTCTCGGCCTCCTGTTCCTGGTCATCGCCATGGCAAATGCTGCGCGCGGGGGGGTGGCACTCTGGGTACGCGACGCGACGACGGCGGATCTCGCGCGCCGGGGCACGCTCGAGACCGTTCCGCTCGTGGTCTCCGCCGGCCTCGTCATCTGTTTCACGGGGGTGTTCCTCGGGCTCAACGGGAAGCGCCTTCGGCTCGAGTTGGAGGAAGCGCACGCCCAGGTGCAACAACTCGAGGGCATCATTCCAATCTGCATGTACTGCAAGAAGATCAGGGACGATCAGAATTCCTGGCTCAGATTGGAGCGCTACCTGGCGGAGCACTCACAGGCTGAGTTCAGCCACGGCATCTGCCCGGAGTGCGCGGAGAGAGTACAGCAGCACCTCGGTTAGCCAGCGGGCATCCTTCGTGCTTCGCCTCGCAATTGCGACCCCGATCGGCTGTCAGAGGACGCGGCCGGTTGTGCTCGCTCAGGACTCGGTCCTTCGGCCTCCGGCTGCGTCGGCCACTCATCCAAGGTACGGAATCGTCATCGGGCCCTCTGGCAGGACGGCGACGGGACAGTCCCGGCCGACGCGCGCGATCTCGTCGGCGAGGCGGCGGCCGACGTCCTCCACCGGCTCGAGGTGGGCTCGACGCACCTCGTCGGGATTGAGGTCGCTGTGGAGCCCGACGCGAGCCTTCAGCAGGATCAGGGCGAGCAACTGCGCCTCCCACTGGTCGTAGAGCGAGAACCCCGGCGCCATGATCGTGTCGAGGACGGCTCGAGGACTCTGGTGTCCCGTCATCAGCGCGCGGAAGTTCCCGTGCGCCGGGAAGCCGTCGTGACAGCGCGAGGCGGTGAGGATGAACCCGCCCGTCTCGACAATCTGCGCGGCCGCCGACATGCCCTTGACGGTCTGGTACAGGTTCAGGTCGAGCGGGTACCCGCTGTTGGTCGTCACCACGATCGGAAACGGGTGCGGGCACCGGACCATCGCCGTCGCCCGGGCGAATTCGCATCCGCGGCGGTGGGCGTCCAGCACGTCACCGCAGAAGAACCCGGTGATCTCCCGGCGCCGGTTGAGCGTGACGTTGATGCAGAAGTCCACGGGCAGCAGCGAGCCGTTGGCGCGAATTTGCTCCTGGGTCGGGTTGTCCTCCAGACGACCCCAGGTGCTGCGCGGGTCGCCGATTACCGATGCGCGATGGTAGTGCATGATCGCGTCGATGTCGGCGAGGGCCGGGAACACCCCCTTGTAGCCACCCGAGAAGCCGGCCATGAAGTGCGGTTCGATGAACCCGAGCACGATGCGCCGGTCCGCCTCGACCCACTCGCGGTTCAAGTTGACAGGGCGCCCATCCGCAGTCCGGCCGGCGAGACGAAGCCCCGACGGATCGTGCGCCGAGTGGTTGACGACCCGCACGCGGCTCAGAACCTCCGCCCCCACCATCGCACGCAGTTCCTCCTCCGTGTTGATCCGGTGCGATCCGGTGCCGTTGACGATGACCCAGTTGCGATCGGGGACGTGCGACAACTCGTCGAGCAGCCAGCCGAGCAGGCGGTCGGACGGCAGGGGGCGCGTGAGGTCGGGAATGGCGACCGCCAGGCGCTCGGTGGATCGAACGGTGTCACGAAGGGGCGGCCGACCGATCGGACGGCGGACGCCATCGCGAAACGCCGCAGCTTCGTCGCAAAGACCGTGGACGAAGGTCGGCTCGATCGACGAGACGCGGGCGCTCGGGACGTCGACGGTGAGATCTCCAGCACCGTACCGAAGGTGGACCAGCATCGGCGACAGGATATCGCACCGGGATGCGGCCACCAAGAGCGCCGATGACGGCCGCGAAGGACAGCGACGGAGCCAGCGAGACACAGCGACTGGAGGGCGAGGCGCAGTGATCCATCGGGGCGTGACAACCGATCGGAAGCCTCGGCGCCGACGAGCGTATACTGGTCCTGATGCGGTGATGCTGCGGAAGCGCCCACCAGCCTCATCAGCGGCCAAGAAGGGAGGCGGACCATGTCCAAGTCCTACGGTCAGTTGATTCCGAGCGTCGAGCGTCGGCTCTCCACCTGGGTGTCGCTGAGCGAGAAGTACGCCGGGAGCGTGCCCCTCGGCAGTCGGCCTACTGTCACGATCTCACGCCGGTTCGGCTGTGAGGGGTACCCGCTCAGCGAGCAGATCAAGACTCTGCTCGAAGCACGCACCGGCGAGACCTGGATCATCTACGACAAGGCACTGCTCGAGCTCGTCAGCCAGGACGAGAACCTCTCGGTCCAGCTGCTGAGAGATCTCGGTGGCCCGTCGCGGTCCCTCGACACGATCGGGTTCCTCGTGCCGGGCTATCGACCGCAGGACGAAGTGTTCAGGCACATCCCGAAACACATCGTCCGAATCGCCGAGGCGGGCAATGCGATCATCGTCGGACAGGGCGGTGCCATCATCACCCAGCAACTGGAGAACTGCTATCACTTCCGGCTGGACGCCAGCTTCGAGTTCCGCGTGGCGTCGATGAGCCGGCGGTTGGAGATCTCCGAGGACGAGGCGCGGAAGCTGGTGCGGAAGAACCAGGAGGCTCGCGACCGGTTCCTCGAAGACTGCCTGCACGTCTCCGTATCGGACGTCTCGCTGTACGACGCGGTGTTCAACAACGCAAGGCACACCGTGACCGAGATCGCGCAGAGTATTGCTGCCTACGTCCTCGAAGGGTGGCGGAGCGCCGCCCACCTCAGGCAGACGATCCCGTTCTGACGGTCACTTGCGGGCGACAGCCGTCCTGGTTGCCCACGGGATCCGACCCATGTTCCAGGTCGCACCCGCGTAAACCGCCGTCCCACCGAAGCCGGTCATGTTGAAGATCACGCCGGCGTCCAGCACGAGGCTTCGTTGCAGCGTCACGGTCGGGCCGGTGAGAAGCGCCACCACCGGCGCCGACCCGGCCGGGCCGCTCGTCCCGGGATAGCCGAAGAGCTCGGCGGTCCAGGCGACCGGACCTTTCACGGGGAAGGCCGACGAGATCGTCCAGAGGGTGGCATCGATTGGAACATGAGAGCCGTCCCCGCTGCGGCGCGTGTAGGCGACGTTCAGGTCGAGGCCGATGGGACCGAGCGACCGGCTCGAAATCACGGTGATGGTCAGGTCGGTCGTGCCAGTCCCGGTTCCTCGTTCGACCGAGCCGGTCGGCAGCTTGATCGTCGGCTGTATTGCGAAGTCCTCCAAGACCGGCAGGTCCTCGCCGATTTGCCATTTGACGCCGACGACCGTGTCGGCAAAGCCCGACTCCGTGTGCCCGTCGGGGCCCACGCGGACCCAACCGGGCGAGATATCGAGCTGCACGCGCTTCCCCAGGCCGATCTTGACCAGCGCCGGCACGCCGAGCTGTGACGACCCGGGCTCCGGGCGTTGCCACTGAAAGCCCGCCTCGAGCTCCACGATGCCGGCCGCGACGGCGTAGGCGTGCGTCGCGACGGTGGGGCGCTCGGGCTTCGCCTCACGCGGATCTGGCGGGGGCTCGGTCTGCGCCGAGGCAGAGACGGCGGTCCAGGCGATCACCAGGATCACTGCGGCAGCCGTGACGGCGGACGAGCGTGCAGTGCGAAGCCGCGGTCCAGAATTCATGCGCGATCCCCGATGGGTGGCAGGGCTGCGGTCCATCCTACACTGAGGGTGCCATGATGCACATCCGCAGGGTGCAGAGCGGCGGCTCCGGCGCCCCCGGGCTTCCGGTGGCTTCGCGGGCCAAGTCGGCGTATCGTGTCGGCAAAGGAGCCTTCATGCGACGCATCCCGATCGTTCTGGCCATCCTCCTCGTCGCCTTCGCCACGCCCACGCCGGCTCAGGAGACCAACAGGTTCAGGTCGCGTGTCGGCACCGGCACCGTGTCGGGCACCGAGGAATTCACCATCGTCAGGACCGCGGCGGGATACGACGTGTCTGCGACGATCGCGATGAAGCGAGGGGCCGCCGGCACCGCATTCACGCTACGTGAGTCGCTCACCCCGGACTGGACGCCCGAGAAATATGCCGTCGAGATGTCGGGGGCGATGGGTGCCGCGTCGGTGAGCGCGGATCGGAAGGGCGAGATACTCGCGCTCGCGGTCAAGACCCCTGCGGGAGCGCCGGCCAAGGACCTTCCGATCAAGCCGCAGCTCGTCCTGATGGACAACATGTTGGCCACCCCCTATCAAATCCTGCTCAACCTGACAGGCGGGAAACCGGGGCCAGTGGCCGTGATCGTGCCGTTCCAACTCATGCCCCTCGATGGCGCGCTGCAGGCGGCTGGCACCGTGCAGGGCACGCTGGACGGCAAACCGATCAGCGCCACCAAGTTGCTGTTCGCGATGGCGGGCGTGCAGATGGAGATCCTCTTCGACGCGGCCACCAGCCGCCTGCTGCGCGTCTACGTGCCGATGCAGGATGCGGAGATCGTCCGCGAGGGCTTCACGATCGCCGGTGCCGCCACACCGGAGGCCGCACCGCCTGCCGGCGTGACCGAGCGCGAGATCTCGTTCGCGAGCGGCGACGGCCAGATCTTCCCCACGCTGCTGTGCGTGCCCAGGGTTCCAAAGCCCGCGCCCATGGTCGTCTTCATCCAGGGCTCCGGGCCGCAGGACCGCGATGAAACGATCGGTCCGAACAAGCCGTTCCGCGATCTCGCCTGGGGTCTAGCCGAACGCGGCGTCGCAAGTCTCCGCTTCGACAAGCGCACCCACGCCTTCCCGAACACCTACAAGGGGACGCTCGACTCCGAGTCGATCGACGATGCCGTGGCGGCCGTGAAGTTCGCGCAGACCCTCGCCGAGGTCGACAAGGACAGAATCTTCGTGCTCGGCCACAGCCTCGGCGGACTGGCCGCGCCGTATGTCGCCGAGCGGGCCCCGGTGCGCGGCCTCATCCTGATGGCGGCGCCCGGCCGCAACATGGAACAGGTCATCCGTGAACAGGTCCTCACCCTCAACGCGGTGCTGCCCGCCGAGAAGCAGAAGGAGGCGCTTAAGTTGCAGGACTCGATCATGGCCAAAGCCCGCGCTGGGACGGCGACTGCCGAGGAGCTGAACGGCCTGCCTCCCGGGGCGGTGCGCGACATGATCGTACGCGAGCCGATCGCGGAGTTGCAGAAAACGAAGGTGCCGATCCTCGTGCTCAAGGGCGGCAAGGACGCGCAGGTGTTCCAGGCGGACTTCGACGCCCTGCAGTCGCTCGCCGCCTCACGCCCGGGCTCTGCGGCGAAGCTCTTCCCCAATCTCACGCACATCTTCACGGTGAACGACGGCCCGCCCGACTTCCGGGCGATCTTCCAGCCAGGCCACGTGGCTGTCGAAGTGATCGAGATGATTGCGGGTTGGGTCGTGAAGATGTAGAGGGAGCACACCATGCGCTGGACACCAGGTCAGCAGAGCGAGGACATCGAGGACAGGCGGGATGACGACGGCGGGGGCCGCGGCGGGGGCGGACTGAGCGGCACGCACCTCGGGTGCGGCGGTGTGCTCCTGCTGCTCGTCCTCAGCCTTCTCTTCAAGACGAATCTGTTCACGCTGCTCGACCAGGGACCCGCCACGCCTTCTCCGTCGGTGCCTGTCGCCGGGCCCTCAGCCCGATCGCACGCTCCTGAAGAAGATCGCCGCGCCCAGTTCGTCTCGTTCGTGCTCGACGATGTGCAGGCAACCTGGGACCGGTTGTTGCCGACGGCGACGGGGGTTCCCTACGTGCACGCGAAGCTGGTGTTGTTCCGCGAGACCACCCGCTCGGGCTGCGGCCTCGCCGAGTCGGCGTCGGGGCCCTTCTACTGCCCGTCGGACCGGAAGGTCTACATCGACCTGGCGTTCTACGACGAACTGCGAAGCCGTTTCGGAGCGGACGGCGAGTTCGCGCAGGCGTATGTCATCGCCCACGAGCTCGGCCACCACGTGCAGAACCTGCTCGGCATCGACGACAAGGTGCGTCAACTGCAGGAATCGCGGCCGCGTCAGGCCAACGCCTATTCCGTCAGGCTGGAGTTGCAGGCCGACTGCCTGGCTGGCGTCTGGGGGCACGCGACCGCCCAGCGCAACCTGCTGCAGGAGGGTGACGCCGAGTCGGCCATCGACGCTGCCGCGGCCATCGGAGACGACCGGATTCAGCGCATGACCTCCGGCCGCGTGTTCCCCGAATCGTTCACCCACGGTTCATCGCAGCAGCGCGTCCAGTGGTTCAAGCAGGGTTTCGCCGCCGGCGTCCCGAAGGCTTGCGACACGTTCGGCGCACGATAGGTCATCGTCTCGCCGGCACCAGCGCCAGCCGCGCGGCAGCGTTGGCCTCGACGGCGGCGCGCGAGTAGGGCATCGGGTGGTACTGCTCGGCCGCCCAGATCGGGAGCAGGTTCCCGTAGAACCGGCTGCCAGGTTGCGCCGACGCGCCGGGCACGTTGATCGTCATCGACCGATCCCAGTCGGCCAGGTCGATCACCTCCCGGAACGACGCGCCGTGCGTCTGGTGGGAACCCGTGCCCGTGGCGAACGGCGCGTTGGCATCGCCACCTCGCGGCACGTCGGGCAGGTTGAAGACGTCCCGCCGGGCGGCCGTCCCGGCCAGCGGATGCTCCCAGTACGCGCGGTGAATTCGGCCCCACGCCCACGTGGACGGGTTGGATCCCATCGCGCGCGTCGCGTCCTGCCAGGCCTGATCGAGCGCGTCGCCGAGCAGCGCGTCCTGTACCGCGGGATCGGTGCGAGCGCCGGCAACCATCCGGAGCAGCCGGTCGGTTGGCAGCGAGGCTCCGACGTACGGTCGGTCTGCGGCGGGCACGAGCGCCAGCAGCCTGCCAGACAGCCTCGGGGCCCACAACTCGAACAGGGCCGCGGCGGCCGAGTCCTTGCCGAGCACGTGGTCCCACGCAGTCAACATCGCGACCGCGCGGGTCCGCTCCGGCGTGGAGGTGGTGTCCACGCCGCCGCGCGCGGCCTTCGCGGTCCGCAGCCCGTCGCACACGGCGCGCGCCACGAGCGACGTCGCGTCGTGCTGCAGCCGCTCCGAGTCAGCCACGGTCAACTTCCGCCCGTCCGTCCGGGCCCGTGAGATGACCTCGGTAATCCGATTGAACCGGAACGGCGAGCCCCATTCGTATCCCAGCACCTTGGTGTAGCCGGGCGGAAGGATGTTGTGGTTGGCGGTGGCGATGTAGCCGGACACAGGGTTGTAGGCCTGTGGAAGGTCATCGATCCCGAGGAACCCCGCCCACTCGAACTGGCCCGCGTCACCAGGCACCGGCAGCAGGCCGTTCCAGTTTGGGCGAATGGGCGCGAGGCCTGCCGCAATCCACCCGATGTTGCCGTCCACGTCGGCGTACATGAGATTCTCGGACGGCACCTTCCATCCGGCCACCACGCCGCGGAACTCGGTCCAGTTTCGAGCACGGTCGAGCGCGATCGACCGGAGGTAGCCTGCCGTACCAGGCTCGGTGCCGACCCACCGAAGCACGTACGCGCGCTGATGGTCGGTGTCGAGGTACAGCACCGGACCGTGCTTCGTGAATCGCAGATCCACATCCTTGGGATCGCCGCCCCGCACGGCGATGCGCGTTCGCTCGACCACCATCGGCTCGGACACGCCCTTGTAGACGTAGTGATCGGGACGTGAGGGATCCAGGCGCTCGACGTAGACATCCTGCTGATCGATGCCGACGATCGTGAAGCCGAACGCGATCCGGTCGTTGTGGCCGGCGGCGATGCCGGGCAGCGCGGGCTCGCCCGCTCCGATGACGTTCCATCCCGGGCCTACGAGGTGCACCGTGTAGCGCAGCGACGGCAACGCGATGACGCGGTGCGGATCGTTGGCGAGGATCGGCTTGCCCGTATCCGTGAGGCTGCCGGCGATCACCCAGTTGTTCGATCCGATCCGCCACGCCTCGTCTTGCCAGGTCTCGCCGACGTCTGGACCCGTGGTCTGTCCGGCCTCCGCCCACACATCCTGCGCGTGGAGCGCCGCCGGCCCGATCCAGCCGAAGGCGGGCGGCGGATCGGCGAGGCCACGTAGCGGCCCGGGAAAGCGGATGGTCTCGCTCGCGTCGCTCGCCAGGTCGAGCACGTCGGAGGGGATCGCGGAGAGGTCGACGCCCTCCGGCACGGTGATGGACGTCGGGGGCGTGACCGGCATGAACTCGCTGACGCGCGCGGCGCCTGCCGTTGTCGTCAGCCGAGCGCGCTGGATCTCGCTGCGCACATTGCGCGCCATCAGGTAGCCCGCCATGCGGCTGATCACGACGTCTGGCGTCCAAGGCTTCGGCCTCGCATCGAGCAACCGGAACTCGATCGGCAGCTTGTCCGGATGCCCGTTGACATACGAGATCTGCGCGTTGACGCCGTCGACGAACGCCTCGACGATACCCTTCGCGCCGGGTCCGTAGCTGGCCCACTCCGCATCGAGGTCGCCCCGGTACCTCAGCAGGCGCGCGAACGTGTCCCGCCGCACTGCGCTTGGCCCCACGACCTCTGCGAGGGTGCCGTCGGCACTCCGGCGCCAGAGGTCGAGCTGCCACAAGCGATCCTGCGCGGCTACGTATCCCTGCGCGAAGAACAGGTCGTGCTCGGTCCGAGCATAGATGTGCGGCACGCCCCACGTGTCGCGAATGACATCGACGGGCTGCTCGAGACCGGCCACGGTCATCGTGCCGTCGATCTGGGCAAGCGCCGCACGGCTCTGTCCGGCAAGCGCGGCGGCGTCCTCAGGTGTTGCCTGCCAGCCGACGAAGGCGGCGGACGCGGCGAGGACGATGGACCACGCGCTCGTTCGGAGCAGCCGCCGATGCGACGCCGTCCCGAGGACCAGTCTGCCGATGCGCTCTTGAATCATGAGTGTCGCGGCCTCCCCGTTGTGTGGGGCCATTGTTGCTGACAGCGGAACGCTGACCTGTGCCGATCGTGTCGGGACGGAGTCCGACCCGACAAGGGTCAGATTCAGCGCGCCGCAGACACCGGACCTGCTCGAGTGACTGCCCATGCCGGCTGTCAGCGTGACGGCGCTGCGGCGCCCGGCCCGCTCCGGCGAATCGCGCCGTCGATACCCACCACGACCTGCGAGATCGGCACCTGGCGCGTCGCGCGCCCGGCGGCCGTCTGTGCCATGCGCAGCAATCCGCCGCAGCACGGCACTTCCATGATCATCACCGTGATGGCTGAGACCTTGGCCTGATCGATGAGCGCCGTCAGCTTGTCGAGATAGATCTCCTGTCCCTGATCCAGCTTCGGGCACGCGATCGCCAGCTTCTTCCCGGGCAGGTAGCGCTGGTTGAAGTCGGCCATCGCGAAGGCGACGCAGTCCGCCGCCAGCAACAGATCGGCGTCGCGAAACGCCGGGTTCATCGGCGAGATCAGATGAAGCTGCACCGGCCATTGGGTGAGTTGGCTGGCGAGTCCGTCGGTCGGGGCCAAGGCCGCGGTTGTCCGCAGCAGGTTCCGGGGCGCAGACCCGGGGCATCCGTGGTGCAGCGAGTGTTCCCGGTAGTCGGGCACCGGAATCCGGCGCTCGGCCAGCCAGGCGAGCGCCTGAGTGAGAAATGTCGTCTGTCCGTGCTCGTGCAGGTGCTCGAGGTGAGCCTCGAGTGTCTTCGGGCCCTTCGGCACAATCTGGTCGAGCGCTGCACGTTCATCGTACGGTGCGGCCTCGCGAACCTCGACCGTGATTGCGCCCTGCGGGCACGTGCCCACGCACGCACCGAGGCCGTCGCAGGTGATCTCTGAGACCAACCGTGCCTTGCCGTCGATCAACTGCAGCGCCCCTTCCGGACATCCGTTGCAGCAATCCCCGCACCCGTCGCACTTCTGCTCGTCTATCCGGATGATGTCGCGTTGCACGTGACTGTTCTCCCTCGCCGAAGAGCAGGACGGACGGCCTGCTACTTCGTGATCCCGACCTGCTTCAGCATCCAGGCGTATTCGAACGCCGTGTCGTTCAGGCGGTCGTACCGGCCCGAGGCGCCGCCGTGACCAGCCGGCTCCATCTTGCACTTGAGCAGCAGCTCGTTGTTGTCGGTCTTCAGGCCGCGGAGCTTGGCCACGTACTTCGCCGGCTCCCAGTACATGACCTGGCTGTCGTTGAAGCTCGTCGTCACGAGGACGTTCGGGTATGCCTTCTTCTCGAGATTGTCGTACGGGCTGTACGATTTCATGTAGTCGTACGCCGGTTTCTCGTTCGGGTTGCCCCACTCGAGGTACTCGCCCACGGTCAGCGGCAGCGTCGCATCCATCATCGTGTTCATGACGTCCACGAACGGCACAGCCGAGTGAACGGCCTTGAACAGGTCCGGGCGCATGTTCGTCACCGCGCCCATCAGCAGTCCTCCCGCGCTGCCGCCCTCGATCATCACGCGATCCTTCGCCGCCCACTTCTGCGCGATCAAGTAGTCCGCACAGTCGATGAAGTCGGTGAAGGTGTTCTTCTTGTGCATCAGCATCCCGTTGTCGTGCCACTCCTCACCCATCTCATTGCCGCCCCGGATATGCGCCAGCGCGTAGACCACGCCTCGGTCGAGCAGGCTGAGGCGGCCACTCGAGAAGGTGGCGGGTTGGCCGTAGCCATAGGACCCGTACGCGTACAGCCACAGCGGCGCCGTGCCGTCGCGCGGGACGCTCTTCTTGTAGACGATCGAAATCGGAACCTTGACCCCGTCGCGCGCCGTCGCCCAGACGCGCTCGGTCGCGTACTGCGCCGGGTCGTAGCCGCCCAGCACCTCCTGCTGTTTGAGGAGCTTCCGGTCGAGCGTGTCCATCGCGTAGTCGTAGATCCCCGACGGCGTCACCATCGACTGGTAGCTCACGCGGAAGGTGCGCGATTCGTATTCGGGCGTGGCGCCCGGAAACGCCGAGTAGACGGGTTCGGGAAACGACAGTTCGCGCCAGCTCCCCTTCGCGAAATCGAACACGCGCAGGCGGTTCAATCCCTGGGACAGTTCGACGGCCACCGCGAAGTCCCTGAACAGGTCGACGCCACTGATGAGCACGTCGGGCCGGTGCGCGATGAACTCCTTCCAGTTCGCCGGCCCGGGATCGCTCACCGGCGCCGTCACCACGCGGAAGTTCTTCGCCCCCTTGTTGGTCAGGATGTAGAAGAGCCCGTTCCGATGATCCACCGAGTACTTGTGCCCCTTCTCGCGGGGCAAGGCGACCTTGAACGGCGCGGTGGGCGTGGCGGCATCGAGGTAGCGATTCTCCCAGGTATCGGTGCTCTGGATGCCGAGGATGACGTAGCGCTTGTCCTTGGTGCGGCTGACGCCGATCCCAAACAACTCGTCCTTCTCCTCGTAGAGCATCGTGGGCGCGGAACCGAGCGTGAGGCGCCACAGCTGGTTCGACCGCTTGGTGACCTTGTCCTCCGTCGTGTAGAGGAGCGTTCTGTTGTCGGCCGCCCACTCGACCGACGTCACACGTTCGGCCGAGTCGGTGAACACCGTGCCGGCCCGCAGGTCCTTGACGTGCAGCACGTACTGCCGGAAGCCGGTCGTGTCCGTGGCATACGCCAGCAGGTTCCCATCGTCACTGACCTGTGCGGCGCCCAGACCGAGGAACGGCAGCCCCTTCGCCATCTCGTTCTGGTCGAGCAGGATCGATTCGGGCGCCTTCAGGTCGTATGAGCCATCCGCCGCAGCCGCCTTCCGACAGTAGATCGGGTACTGCTGACCTTCGACCGTGCGCGAGTAGTAGTAGAACTTCCCTTCGCGCGTCGGCACGCTGAGGTCCGTCTGCTTGATCCGCCCGAGCATCTCCTTGTAGAGCGCTTCGCGGAACGGCGCGAGACCTGCCGTCATGGCCGCGGTATAGGCGTTCTCGGCCTCGAGGTACTTCGCGACATCCGGGTTGGTCTTCTCCCGGAGCCAGAAGTACGGATCGATGACCGTCTCGCCGTGCCAGACCTGCTTGTGCTCGATCCGCTTGGCGACGGGAGGCGTGGGAGCGGACGGCTGGGCCATGGCCAGCACGCCGAACAACGGCATCACGACCAGCATAGCAACGAGTCGGGCGGAACGTGTCGTCATGAGGACTCCGATGATGAGGTGGCACCTGGCGAACTCGAATCGGACCCTACGCAGGATATCAGCTTCTCGGGCCGACGATCACGTCGGCCAACGGCTCCCGCCGCGCATCCAGGCAACAGCCGCTGAACGGCCTCTGGCACCATCCGGACGTCGTCGTGCTCTGGATGCCCGGCGTCGATTGCCTTCGCCTCGCGGCCCGCCGCATCGGGGCCCGTCCGGTAGCAGACCGCGTGCCCTCGCACCGCGCGCGCAGTTCGCCGACAACTCCAGGCGCCCGGATCGGGTAACATGGCGCCGGGGAGAGCCAAGATGGACGACCGGACCATGCAGTTGCCGCCGATCGGCGGACCGAAGAAGGCCCTCAGCAACCGCGTGCCTGCGATCATCCTGTACGACGGCGACGAGATCGGCGGTCTCCACAGCCTGACCAAGGACGAGACGACGATCGGCCGCACGGCAGATTGCGACATCGTCGTCCCGGAAACCCGCGTGTCGCGCCGCCACGCCATCATCAGGCGGACGACGGACGAGGTCCCCGAGTTCGAAATCGTCGACCTCGACTCGACCAACGGCACCATGCTGAACGGCGAGCCGGTGAAACAGTCGCCGCTGCAGAACGGCGACAAGGTCGGGATCGGGGGCCAGGTTCTCAAGTTCGCCATCCTCGACCGCGAAGATGTGGCCTACCAGTCGCGGATCGTGGAAATGATCCACATCGACGAACTCACGGGCTTGCTGACGAAACGATCGCTCTTCCGCGCCTTCGAACGCGAACTGATCCGGTCGCTGCGCTACCGGCGGCCGATCGGTGTGCTGATGATGGATCTCGACCATTTCAAGTTGGTGAACGACACCCACGGCCACCTCGTCGGGTCGCATTGCCTGTCGGAGGTGGGCAGGCTGATTCGCGAATGCACGCGGGTGGTGGACGTCAGCGGGCGATACGGCGGCGAGGAATTCGTCAGCTACCTGCCCGAGACCGACGTCGAGAACAGCGTCATGGTCGCCGAGCGGATCCGCCAGACGATGGAAGCGCGCGAGTTCCGCTACAACGACATCGTGTACGGCGTGCGCATCTCGATTGGCATCGCCGAGTTCCCGGCGCACGGGGGCGACGTGGAAAGCCTCATCACCGCGGCCGACACCGCGCTCTACTGCGCCAAGAACCAGGGCCGCAACCGCACCATCGTGTTCGAGCCACGCTGACCGTTCCCGATCGTCCCGAGCCTCGGCTACACTCTCACCGTTCTCGGGTTGGACCGACTTCGCCCTGGAGGTCTCATGCGAAGGACGGCGTGGCTGCTCAGGGTTTCGCTGCTCATCGGCCGTCAGTAGGGAGATGATGCCCTCGAGAGGAACGATCATCGGCTGGCTGGCCATCCTGCTGGCCGTCCTGACGACGGTCGCCGGCGCCAGGTGGAACACCAACGCGGCCAGCGGATCGGATTCCTACGGGTACGTCAGTCAGGCCGATCTGTGGCTCGCCGGGCATTTGCGGATCGAGCAGCCCTGGGCGCTCGATTTCGCGTGGCAGGATGTGGACTGGACGGTAGCCCCCATCGGGTACCATCCAGTCCCCGGCCGCCCCCGCGCCGTTGTCCCGATCTACTCGCCAGGTCTCCCGCTCCTGATGGCGCTCGGGAAGCTGCTGGCGGGCCCGACCGGGCTGTTCATGGTGGTGCCCCTCCTGGGCGGACTGGCCGTCTGGCTGACCTACAGGTTCGGCGCCCACCTCGTGGACCACGAGGTGGCGCTGGCGGCCGCCGCGCTGCTGGCCACGAGTCCGGCGTTCCTGAATCAACTGATGTGGCCGATGAGCGACGTGCCGGTCACCGCCTGGTGGATGCTGGTGCTCCTGCTGGTCCTCGGCGGGGCGCGGCGGCGCTTCCTCTACGCGGGATTGGCGGCGTCGGTGGCCCTGCTGATCCGGCCGAACCTCGTGCCGATCGCGGCCGTCGTGGCGCTCGCCGCGGCGTGTTCCACGCACGCCGCGGTGCCGGCGACCCTGTCGTCTTCCTCGCGGGCGCCGGTCAGGGACCGAGTGGTTTCCATCGCGCTGTTCGTGCTGGGGACGTTGCCCGGCGTCCTGATGATCGCGGCCCTTGACTGGTACTGGCACGGCGGCCCGTTGCAGTCCGGCTACGCGCCGTTCGATCAGCTGTACAAGCTGAGATTCGGTCCGGAGAATCTCGTGCACTACGCCGGCTGGCTGTGGGACACGCAGACCCCGCTGGTCCTGCTGGCCCCGATCGCCTTCTTCCTGCCCGGTGTGCTGCCCGTGTGGGATCGGCACCCGTCCGCAGCGGTATCGCCGCGTGTCCTGCTGGCGGGCGTCATGGTGGCCGTTGCCGCGTGCTACGTCTTCTACGTGCCGTTCGGCCACTGGTCGTTCGTGCGGTTCCTGCTGCCGGCGTATCCCGCCATGCTGATCGCGAGCGTGGCCACTCTCGCGTGGGTGCTCCGTCCGCTGCCGGCGCGCTCGCGCTCGCTGGTCATCGTGCTCGTGACACTGGCCGTGATGGGCTTCCAGGTGAAGGTCGCGGCCGATCGCTTCGTGTTCCTCATCGGCGCGGAGGAACAACGGGCGGTGCTGGCCGCCCATCGGGTCGCCGTTTCGACGCCGCCAAACGCCATGATCTTGTCCATGCAGCACTCGGGCAGCTTGCGCTACTATTCCGGCCGCAAGACGATCCGATGGGACTTCCTGATGGCGCGTGACCTCGATGCGGCTGTCGCCGCGATCCGCGCCCGCGGCTACAGGCCCTACATCGCGCTCGACGCCTGGGAACGGCCGCGTTTCGAGGAACGATTCGCGGGCTGGAGCGCGCTGGGGAATCTCGACAACGTGCCACGAACCGAGTTGGTCCGGAATTTCTGGCTCTTCCAACCCTGACGCGGATCGGGGTCTGATTGCCGAGGTGAAGGTGCAGGACGTTCTCACGCTCTATCGGCACGAGCTCCGGATGGCCTTCCGCGAGCGGTCGATCGTCGTCGGCAGTGTGCTGATGCCGCTCGTGCTGTACCCGCTGATCCTGTGGCTGATGTTCACCGGCATCACGTTCGTCATGGGGCAGACCGAGGGACAGCTCGCACGAATCGTCGTGCGCGGACTTCCCGCCGGCCACCCGGCGCTGACGAGCGCACTGAAGGTGACGGACAAGTTCCAGCAGGTCACGGAGGCCGATCCCCGGCGGGCCGCGGACCTGGTACGGTCGGGCGACGTGGATGCGGTCGTCGAGTTCACGCCCGCCGAGGGGGCGGCGGCCGCGCTGCCGCGGAACTTCGCGGTGCGGGTGACGTTCGACGCGTCGAAGGAACGGAGTGTGGCCGCCCGCGACCGCGTCTCATCGGCGGTCCAGCGTTACCGCGACGACTGGCTGCAGAGGGAGGCGACGGCCCGGCGCGTGCTCGTCACGACCTGGAGCACGTTCACGGTCGCCGACCGTGATATCTCCACGGGCCGCCAGGTCGGCAGCCGGATCCTCGGCATGATGCTGCCGCTCTTCTTCGTGATCATGGTGGCGGTCGGCTCGTTCTACCCGGCGATCGACAGCACGGCCGGCGAGCGCGAGCGAGGCACCTGGGAAACGACGCTGACGCTCTCGGTGTCGCGCACCCATCTCGTCCTCGCGAAGTACCTGAGCGTGGCCACACTGGGATGCCTGGCCGGCGTCATCAACATGATCGCGATGCTCGCCACGATCCGCCCGATCCTGGCGCCGCTCGTCGCCCGGACCGGGGAACAGCTCGACTTCGCGGTCTCGCCGTGGAGCCTGCCAATCGTTCTGGCCGGCGCGGCGCTCCTGGCCGGGTTCGCCGCGGCGGGTATGATGATGTTCGCCGTCTTCGCCCGGACGTTCAAGGAGGGCCAGGCGATGATCACGCCGTTCTACATGCTGCTGATCATCCCGGTCTTCTTCATCCAGGATCCCGACATTGTCTTCACCACCCCTCGCGCGCTGGTTCCGGTGATGAACGTGGCGCTCATGATCCGGGAGGCGATCCTCGGGCGCCTGCCCTGGCCCCAGATCGCCGTCACCTGCCTCGCGTCGGTCGTGCTGATTGCGGTCTGCATCCGCCTCGCGACGTTCGTCCTGCGGTTCGAAGACGTCGTGATCGGGTCCTACGGCGGTTCATTCGCCACGTTCTTCTCGAGACGGATTCTCGGGCGCACGCCGAAGCGCGGCGCCGTGGAGGGAGCATGACCGCGTCGATCACCGCCCGGGCCCTGCAGAAGGTGTTCCTCGATGAAGGACGGGGCGAGGTGCGTGCCGTGGACGGCGTGGACTTCGAGTGCCACCCGGGCGAGATCTTCGGCCTGCTGGGCGCCAACGGCGCGGGCAAGACGACGACGCTCCGGCTGCTGTCGACGATCCTGCAGCCGACCGCCGGATCGGCGACGGTGATGGGCTACGACGTGATGACCGCGCCCGAAATGGTCCGGCGTCACCTGGGATTCTACTCGGCATCGACGGCGCTCTATCCCCGCCTGACGGCGCGGGAGACGATCGACTTCTTCGCCCGCGTGAACGGGTACGCGCCGGAGCGACTCTCGGCGCGCGTGGATCAGCTCGTCGAGCGGTTCGGAATCGGGCCGTACGCGAAGGCCCGGGTGGACAAGCTGTCGTCCGGGATGAAGCAGAAGGTCTCCATCGCCCGTACCGTCGCGCACGACCCGCCCGTGCTCATCTTCGACGAGCCGACCGTCGGCCTCGACGTCCTCAACGCGCTCGAGATGCAGAAGGTGATCGCGGAGTTCAGGGCCGAAGGCAAGGCGATCATGTTCTCGACGCACATCATGAGCGAGGCCGAGCGGCTGTGCGACCGCATCGCGATCATCCACGACGGACGGATCCTCGCCTGTGACACGCTGGCGGCGTTGCGGCAGGCGACTGGACACCGGTATCTCGAGGACATCTTCGTGCACTTCGTGAGGCCGGATGTCGAGTCTCCCGCCGCCGGGGATCGGCCATGAAGCTCGATACGGCCGTCGTCCGCACACTCCTACGGACCGAGATCCTGATGCTGCTGAGGGATCGGCGGACCCTCGTGCTGTCGGTCGTACTGCCCCTGCTGCTGATGCCGCTGATGATGTTCGGCTCGCAGATCATGGAGAAGCGGCGCCAGCAACGGCTCGAAACCGCCGAGTATACCTTCGCCGTGACCGGACCGGCCGCCGCCGAAGTCCGGCCGCACGTCGACGCGACGGTCGCGCGACTCCTGCGGGAACGGGCGAACGATGCGTCGGTGCTGCGGGTCCGGGAGATCGTCGTCACCGATGGACTCGCCGCATTGCGGCGGGAACAGCTCGACTTCGTCGTCGAGGCCTCGACGGCGCCCGCCTCACCCGTTGTCCCTCCACCCGGTGCACCCAGGCCCGGAGATCGGTCGGCCGGCGCGCGCGAGACACCGGTGCCCGGCGTGCCTGTGGTCACCGTCATCAAGCGCGGCGAATCGGACCGGTCGTCGCGAGCCGCGTCACGATGGCGGGACGCCTTGCGTGAGACGCGACGCCTGGAACGCGCACACCTGATGGCCGAGGCCGGGCTCCCGGTGGCGGTGGCCGACGTCGCCGTCGTCACAAACGCCAACGTCGCCACCGAGGGACAGGTGGCCGGCCTGACGCTCGGACGGCTCCTGACGCTGATGCTGCTGATGTTCCTCCTCACCGGCGGGTCGTCGGTCGCCACCGACAGCCTGGCCGGCGAGAAGGAACGGGGCACGCTCGAGACCCTGCTGACCACGGCGGCCGGTCGCGTCGAGATCGTGACCGCGAAACTGCTGGCCGTGCTTCTCGTCGCGCTGGCCACGACAGTGATCCAGGTGGCCAACCTGCTGGTCTACGTCGGCTTCAAAATCATCCCGGCCAGTGCGGGATTCTCCGCGGCGATCCATCCCGCCGCCACCGTCCTCATCCTCGCGCTGTTCCTGCCGTTGGCGGCGCTGGTTGCCTCCGTGTTGTTGCTGATCTCCGGCCACGCCCGGACGTACAAGGAAGCGCAGTTCCTGTTCCTGCCGGTGTTCCTGATCGGCATGGTGCCCGCGCTCGCGGCGTTCCTGCCAGGGCTGAAGCTCCGGTCCGCCATCGCGGTGATCCCCGTGTCGAACGTGGCGGTCGCGGTGAAGGAGATCCTGACCGGCCGCTTCGACTGGCCGATGCTCGTCGTGACGTTCGCGGTGAACGCCGCCGCCGCGGCCTGGCTGGTCCGCCTGACCGTCCGCGCGCTCTCCACCGAACGCCTCGTGTCTCCGACTCAGACCGACAGCGTCGCGATCGTCGGCGGCGCGCCGCTGTTCAGCCGACACGTCTTTCGATGGTTCGCCGTGCTGTGGGGCATCTTGATCCTCACGTCGGGGTACCTCGGGGAGTCGCACATTCGCGTGCAGGTGTCGGTCAACCTGCTCGTCCTGTTCACGGGAACCGTCGCGCTGATCCTGTCCCGATACCGGCTCGAGCCGCGAACCGCGCTCGCGTTGCGGCCCGTGAAACCGGCGGTCTGGCTGGCGGTCCTGATCGGCGCACCGGCAGGCTTGCTCACCGGGATCGGCGTCTTCCGTGTCGCGGCGCTCGTGTTCCCCGTCCCTCCGCAGGCGCTCGAGGCGTTCAGCAAGGCACTGTTGCCCGCGGACTTCCCGCTGTGGCAGGCGGTGATCTTCGTGGCCGTCATGCCGGGCATCTTCGAGGAGTTGCTCTTCCGCGGCGTCTTCCTCCACGGCCTCGTCCGCCGGTTCCATCCGATCGTCGCCGTCGTGGCGATCGGCGCGATGTTCGGCCTCATGCACGTGTCGCTCTTCCGTCTCGTGCCGACGGCCTACCTCGGCATGCTGCTGGCCGGCATCACGCTCGTGACGGGCTCGGTGTTCCCGGCGATGCTCTGGCACTTCCTGAACAACCTGCTCGGCGTGTCGTCGCCCTCGCTGAACATCCCGTGGGAGGCCTTCGGTCCGTCCACCTACGGCGCGGCGGCGCTGGCACTCGCGCTCAGTGGCTGGATTCTCTGGAGGAACCGGACGCCGTACCCCGGGCTGAGGTGGCGCGCCCCTACTTCCGGGGCCTAACGCCGAGGGCTTCGAGTCGCGCATGCACTTCCTCGCCGTGGCCGTCCGGGACCACCTGCTTGTCGATGAAGAGAATCCGCCCGTCCACGCCGATGTAGAACGTCCATCGGGCCGGCGCGGGACGCCCGCCCGCCAGCACCCCGTACGCGTGCGCCACCCGGCGGCCGGGGTCGCTCAGGATCGGATGAGGCAGATCGAGCACCTCGGCGATCTCGCGGTTTCGCTCCACCGGATCGGTGCTTGCCTCGAAGAACGCGACGTCGAACGCACGCAGCGCATCGCCGCGCTCACGGCGCGGCTGACAATCAATCACTCAGAGCTTGGCGAATACCTTCGGGAACCAGGCGAGCACGATCGGCTGCTTGCCGACGAAGTCGGCGAGCCGGTACGTCTTTCCGTCCGAGCCGGGCAGCGTGAAGGCGGGCGCGGGATCGCCGGGCTTCAGGCCCGCATCGTCCTGCGCCGAGACCCGGGTGAGCGTCACCAAGGTCAGGATCCCGATCGCCAGCCAACACGCAACGCGGCAGTTCAAGCCGGTCCTCCGCGCCGAACGCGTCCCGCTCGACCGTTTCGCGATGCCTCAGGCACCGAGAGCGTCAGTGTCCGCACGGTCCGACCAGGCAGGAACGAGATGGCTACCCCTTCGCCGTGTGACAACGGATGTCGTGGTTGAGCGTGTGGATCTGTCGCCTGAGGCTCCGGAGTAGCACCTGGTCGTGGGCCTCCAGCGCGGCATCTCGCCGCTTGCGCAGGTCTCGCATCGCCACTTTTGTCGCCAACTTGTCGAAGCCGCCGAGAGCGTGGTGTTCGTGCGTCGTGACGTTCAGCGCCTTGCAGAGGGCGACGAGCAAGTGATCCTTGTTCAGCTGGGTGTAGCCACGAACTGCTTCGTGCTCGACGCCTTTCGCAATCTCACGCAGATCGCCGACGGTCTTTTCCTTCAGCTCATGGTAGGTGTACGCCATCGTCCCTCCTTCGGGCGCATTGTAACCAAAGCGCCGGGACGCTGCACGTCATCTGATCGGCAAGGGGGGATCGGTTGTCGGAGCCGGTTCGGCCGTGGACGGGGACGGTGCAGCCAGCGCGGGACGTGCGCGCAGACGCCAAGGCATCAGCAGAGACTCGGTCAGACGGGATCCCGAGAGCTTCGAATGCCCCTGGGTCCGTTCGGTGAAGACGATCGGCACCTCGACCACGCGCGCCCCCCGCCGAACCGCCTCGAACGCCATCTCCACCTGGAACGCGTACCCCTCGGATACGATGCGATCGAGCGGAATGCGCTCGAGCGTCTCCCTCCTCCAACAGCGGAACCCGGCCGTGCAATCGGTCAGCGGGAGGCCGGTCACGGCTCTGATGTAGCGGTTGGCGAACGTGCTCAGAACCAGCCGGCGAAGCGGCCAGTTCACGACGCTAATGCCGTGCACGTACCTCGAGCCGATGGCGAGGTCCGCGTCGTCCACGGCGGCCACCAGCTCGGGCAACGCCTTCGGGTCGTGTGAGAAGTCGGCGTCCATCTGACAGATGCGATCGGCGTCTCCGATCAGCGCGTGCTGAAACCCATCCACATAGGCCCGGCCCAGGCCGGCCCGGCCCGTCCGGTGGAGAACCGAGACGCGCCCCGGATACTTCGCCGCGACGAGATCCGCAATCTCACCAGTACCGTCCGGCGAACGGTCGTCCACCACCATCGCCTGGTAGCCGTCGAGTGCGAGGATCGCATGGAGGAGCGGCTCGATCGTCTCGCGTTCGTTGAAGGTGGGGACGATGACCAGCACGCGCATTTTCAGACGTCTCCAGGGATCGCCGCATCCAAGGCGGGAGGTGGCCGGCCGCCACGCGCCCGCCACCGACGGGCGTGTTTCTACTCTAGCTCGTTTGACGCCTCCGGGTCCCTCTTTCGACCGATACCCTCGCGCTCCTCATCCTTCCTCCTTCATCCTTCATCCTTCCTCCTTCATCCTTCCTCGTTTCTCCCTCCTCCTTCCTCCTTCATCCTTCATCCTTCATCCTTCATCCTTGTTCTTCGCCCTCACCTTCCCGTCGTCCGCCCGAGCATCCGTTCCATCCATGCCGCGGTCGCCCTGGATGCAGCGACCCAGTTCCGATGCAGCAGAAAATCGTGGATGTCGTCGGGGATGATCATCTCCTCGAACGGTACGCCTTTCGCCTTCAGGCGCTGCACCAGGTCCACGGTCTGCTGAAACTGCACGTTGCGGTCGTCGTCGCCGTGGATGAGCAGCACAGGCGATTTCCAGGTGGAGATCGCCGACACTGGCGAGGACTCCCAGGCCACCGTGGCCGCCTTCCGAAGCTCGTCCTCGCTGACGCCGTCGCCGACAAGTGCGGAGACGGCCAACTCGGGATTCGAAGACGCGCTTGCCACGCGATGCGCCCAATCGTGAACGCCATGAAGGTCCACGCCGGTCGCGAACACGTCCGAGTTGCGACCGAGCGCGAGCGCGGTGAGGTAGCCACCGTACGAGCCGCCATAGATCCCGATGCGCGCCCGGTCCACATCGGGCCGTGCCTGCAGGTAGCGTCCGGCCGCCAGCACATCCTGGTACTCCGCGGCGCCACGTGCCCCGCCGGTACTCGGGTACTGGAAGGCGTGACCGTAACCAATCCCCAGGCGGTAGTTCACCGACAGGACCACGAAGCCCCGGCTGGCGAGGTACTGGTTCAGGGCGTAGGTGTTCGCGTAGTAGAAGCCGTAGTGCCAGCCGAGCAGCATCTGCCTGGGCGGACCGCCGTGCACGAAGATCACGGCGGGACGCCGGGTGTCGCCGCTGGCGGTCTTGAAGAGCTGGCAGTGCACCGCCGTCCCGTCGGGGGCATTCACGACGACCGGCTGGGGCGTCACGAGCAGGCCGGCCGGGTATTCAAGTGGCAGGGCGTCGGCCATGACGGGCCGTGCGGACCCGCCGCCGAACGGCACGACTGTCGGCAGGCCAGGTGTCTGAACGCCACCGGCGAAGTACGCGAGCGTGGCGCCGTCGCCCGTGACGATCGGGCTCCACTCGTTCCCGAGACCGTTCGTCAGTGGCTCGGGGGCGGCCCGATCCACGGGCACGCGCCACAGGTGGCGCCGGTCGATGTCGTTCGGGTCGGAACCCGTGTTCGCGTTGTAGACCATCCAGCGCCGATCGGGAGTCATCGACACGTGCTCGACCATGAAGGCGCCGGGCGTGAGCAGCGTGGCCTTGGTCCCGCCAGCGGCGGGCACCGAATAGAGATGCGGCCAGCCGTCCTGGTACGAAAGGAACACCAGGCGATCACCGTCGGCCCAGTGCAGGTTCACGCCCCCCGCAGTGCGGGGAACCGACCCGGCCGGTGTCGCGTCGCTGTGCCACACTTCGCGCGCTTCTCCCGTCGACACGTCGGCCACCCAGAGCGCCCAGGGCTGGACGGGCTGCTGCAGACCGGACGCCCGTGGCGCGCCGCGGCCGGGCTGCCGAACGAACGCGAGGCGCCGACCGTCAGGCGACCACACGGGACCCGAATCGCGCGCGGTGGAAGGCGCGAGGTACCGCAGGGGTTGATCCGGGCCGGTGAACAGCGCGATGAAGCTGTGATCGCCGCGCTCGGACACGAAGGCGAGCGTGCGGCCGTCGGGCGCCCAGGCGGGCGACGCACTCCGGCCACGCGCGAAGAACATCAGGGTCGCCGGCGTCCCGGTCGTGTCACCAAGCCAGATCTTGCCTTGGCGGACGAAGGCCACCTTGGCCGCACCGGCGGCGGGCGCGGGGTCGTCGCCCTCGCCGATCAACGTCGGCGCACCACCGGCGAGGGGCACCGCCCACACCTGCATCTTCGGCTGAACCGGACTGCTGGTCGGGTTCGGCATCAGATCCCCTTCGGCCGGCCAGTTGGAACCGTGATCGCCACCCCGGACGTATACGACGTGGCGGCCGTCGCCCGAGAACACGAGCCCCGTCAGTTCCTGCCCGTCATCGGTGCCGTAGTCGGTCAGGCGGCGGGGCTGGTACGCGGGAGCTTCCGCCAGATACACGTTGCGTCGGCCACGCTCGAACATGGCGAACGCGAGCGTCCCCCCGCGGGTCGAGGCCGTCAGTTCGGAAGCGAACGGAGCGCTGAGGATCTGGTCGATCGTGAAGCTGCGGCCGGCCGCCGGCGCCTGCGCGTGCAGGACGGTCCAGACGAGCAAGAGGCCAACGACCGTGATCGGGCCAATCGTGCGGGAGAAAGCAGAGCGGCGAATGAAGTTCATAGGTGATGCGCCATCCTCGCCACCAGCGACGTCGTCTGTAGCAGGAATTCAGGTTGGCCGATTGGGCCGATTGATCATACACATCCCCGCCATCCGGGTCGATGGGCCGAGAAACCGATGTGCGAAGTGGGGTACAATGACTGGCCCCGCGTTGAAGGATATGACAGCGAAACCCATCATCCGCGCCGTGGTGCTGTTCCTTGTCGTCAGCAGCCTGCCAGGCTGCTCGATCAAGAAAATGGCGATCAACACCGTCGGCAATACGTTGGCCGACTCAGGATCGACGTTTGCCGCCGATGACGATCCCGAGCTGGTCGCCGCGGCGGTCCCGTTCGGCTTGAAGACGATCGAAGGCCTGCTCGCTCAAGCACCGAACCACAGAGGTCTCCTCTTTGCGGCCTGCAGCGGCTTCACGCAGTATGCGTACGCGTTCGTCCAGCAGCCTGCCGACTACATCGAGGCCAAGGATCTCGACCAGGCGACCGCGATGCGGGCTCGGGCGAAGAAGCTGTTCGTGCGGGCGCGCGACTACGGCCTGCGCGGGTTCGACGTCGAGTTCCCGGGCTTCAGCGGCCGGATCCGCAAGGACACGGACGGCGAGCTGCAGCGGCTGAAGAAGGAGCACGTCCCGCTGCTCTACTACACCGGGGCGGCCTGGGCGGCGGCGTTTGCCATCGACGTCACGGACTCGCAGCTTGCGACCGACCAGACGATCATCGAGAAGCTGATGCGCCGCGCGCTGGCACTGGACGAAGGGTGGGGCGCCGGGTCGCTTCACGACTTCTTCATTTCGTGGGAAGCGGCGCACGTGTCGGGCGGCGGCACCCTCGAGAAGGCGAAAGAGCACTTCGACAGGTCGCGTCAGCTGTCGGCCGGCCAGCGCGTGTCACCGCTCGTCAGCTACGCCGAGTCGGTCCTCCTCGCCACGCGAGACCGAAAGGCCTTCGAGGCGCTGCTCAACGAGGCGATCGAGTTCGACATCGCAAAAGCCCCGCCGGACCAGAAGCTGCCGAACGTGCTCGCGCAGAGGCGTGCGCGGTGGCTGCTCAGCCGGACCGACGACCTATTCCACCCCTAGCGGTCTTCTTTCCGAGACGAGAGATCGAATCATGATTCGCACCTATCTTCGCCGATCCGTCGCGTCCCTGATCGCCACCCTGGTATCCGGGGTCGCGGCCTGTCTGCTGGCCGCGCCCGCCAGCGCGCAGGTCACCGTCAAGATGGCAACGATGGTGCCCGACAACTCGGCGTGGGCGCTCATCCTCAAGCAGATGGCCGCCGAGTGGACCAAGGTGTCCGGCGGAAAGGTCACGCTCAGGCTGTATCTGGGCGGCACTCGCGGCGACGACCAGAACGTGGTCTCCGACATGCGGACGGGCGCGTTGAACGGCGCCGTGCTGACGGCGGCCGGTGTGGCCGAACTCGACAAGTCGGTCTACGCGATGAGCATCCCGATGGCGTACGACTCGTATGAAGAGGTCTACGCCGTCCTCGAGAAGATGCGCCCGCGGATCGAGGCCTCGATCGACGCCAAGGGGTTCGTCGTGCTGAACTGGGCAGATGCCGGCTGGCTGCACTTCTTCACCAAGAAGCCCGTGGCGACCCCCGACGACCTCAAGAAGCTCGTGTTGTTTCAGTGGCAGGGCGACCCGAAGTCGATGGCGATCTGGCAGGCGGCCGGCTTCAATCCCCGGGCGGGCGCCTCGTCCGAACTCCTCAGCGGCCTGAAAACCGGGATGTACGAAGCGTGCTCGGCGCCGCCGCAGGTCGCGTCGATCATGCGGTATTACGAGAACGCCAGGAACATGACCGACGTGAACTGGGCCCTGCTGCTCGGTGCGACGGTCGTCACCAAGGACACGTGGAACAAGATCCCGGCGGACATCCGCCCCGCGCTGCTCAAGGCGGCCCAGAACGCGGGCGCGAAGCTGCGCGACGATGTGCGGAGGAACGGCGAGACCAGCGTCAATGCCATGAAGCAGGCTGGCCTGACGGTGGTGCCGGTGGACGCCAGGGTGAAGGACGCGTGGGTGAAGGCCGCGACGGCCGCTTATCCCAAGGTCAAGGGCGACTTCGTGCCGGCGGACGCGTTCGATGAGGCGTTGAAATATCGTGACGAGTACCGCCGGCAACACCCGGCACCCAAGAAATGAAGACAGCGATCCTCGCCCTGAAACGGGGCCAGCAGACCGTCCTGGTGGCCACGCTGGCCGTGGCCACCATCCTGCCGCTCATCGACCTCATTGGCGGGCCGCTCTTCGGCTTCCGCTTGTCCAGCACGCATCTGTACGTGCAGCATGCGACGCTCTGGCTGGCGTTTGTCGGCGCCATCGCGGCGACAGCCGAGGGCAGCCACCTCACCCTCTCCACGACCGAGTTCCTGCACGAAGGCCGCGCCCGGATGCTGTCACGCCTCTTCGGCTTCTCGGTGGCCGCCGCGGTGTCCGGCGTCCTCGCGTATGCCAGCTACGCCTTCGTCGTGGCGAACCGGAACGACAGGATCCTGCCCGGCCTCGGCGTGCCCGAGTGGGTCAGTTCGCTCGTCATGCCGGTCGCGCTCGGAGTCATGGCCCTGGTCTTTGCGTGGAAGGCGTCGGATCGGTGGTGGGGTCGACTCGTCGGCCTGCTCGTCATCCCCGCAGCGTTTGCGGTCGGCCTGGTACCCGTTGAATCCGCCGGTCGCCTCTGGCCGCTCGGCCTCCTCGTCCTCGGCGGCGCGTTTCTCGGAGCACCGGTGTTCGTGGCGATGGGGGGCATCGCCCTGGTGGGGTTCGTCAGCGAAGGCACGACCGTCGCCGCCGTGTCGTCGCAGGTCTATCGTCTGCTCGCGTCGGAGACGCTGCCCGCGATCCCGCTGCTGACCGCGGCCGGCTACGTGCTCGCCGAGAGTGCGGCGGCCGACCGCCTCGTGCGGTTCTTCCGCGCGCTGTTCGGCTGGATGCCCGGCGGCGTGGCCGTGATGGTCGCCGCGGTGTGCGCGATGTTCACGACCTTCACCGGCGGGTCTGGCGTCACGATCATCGCGCTCGGCGGCCTGGTATACCCGATCCTGCGGCGCGACGGCTACTCGGAGGGTTTCTCACTCGGCCTCGTCACGGCTGCCGGTTCGCTCGGACTGCTCTTCCCGCCCAGCCTGCCGGTGCTCCTGTACAGCATCGTGGCCAGCACGGGCGATCAGAGCGTCCCGGTGGACAACCTGTACATCGCGGGTTTCCTGCCGGGCATGTTGCTGGTGGTCATCACGGCCATCTACGGGATGGTCATCGGCCGGCAGGCGGGCCGCGAGCGCCAGCGGTTCACGCTCGGCGAGGTGGCGCGCGCGACCTGGCACGCCAAGTGGGAACTGCTCCTCCCCGTGATGATCGTCGCGCTCTTCCTCAGCGGCTTCGCGACGATGCTGCAGACGGCGGCAGCAGCGCTGGCGTACACGGTGGTCGTGGAGTGCTTCATCACCCGCGACCTGGGCATCTTCCGATCACTGCCCGCGGCGCTGCTCAAGGCGGCGGCGCTCATGGGCGCGGTGCTCATCCTGCTCAGCATCGCGATGGGCCTGACGATCTACCTCGTGGACGTGCAACTGCCCGACATGCTCCTGGCGTGGGTCCAGGCGCACATCCACTCGGAGGTGGTCTTCCTGCTCGCACTGAACGTGCTGCTGCTGGTGCTCGGCAGCGTGGTGGAGATCTACTCGGCGATCATCATCCTGGCGCCGCTGATCGCGCCGCTCGCCGCGGTGTTCAACATCAACCCGATCCACCTCGGCGTGATCTTCCTGGCCAATCTCGAGCTGGGCTTCCTGTTCCCGCCGGTCGGCCTGAACCTGTTCCTGTCCTCGTCGCGGTTCAACAAACCGCTGCCCCAGCTCTACCGACACGTCGTGCCGTTCCTGATCATCCTCGGCATCGGCGTCCTGCTGATCACGTACGTCCCGGCGATGTCGGTGGGGGTGTTGCGGTTGTTGGGGAGATAGGCTACTTCACTCCCCAATCGAGGACCACCTTCCCGCTCTTCCCGCTGTTCATCACCTCGAACCCTTCCTCGAAGCGATCGATCGGGAAACGGTGCGTGATGATCTTGCCGATGTCGAGACCGCCCTGGATCATCGACGCCATCTTGTACCAGGTCTCGAACATCTCGCGCCCGTAGATTCCCTTGAGGAACAGGCCCTTGAAGATCACCTTCCCCCAGTCGATGGCGACCTCGCCGGAGAAGATGCCGAGCAGCGCGACCCGGCCGCCGTGGACCATCGCGTCGATCAGGCTCCGAAACGCGGTGGCGTTGCCGCTCATCTCGAGACCGACGTCGAAGCCCTCGGTCATTCCAAGCTGACCCATGACCTCGCGCAAGCTGGTCTCGGCCGGGTTCACCGCGAGCGTTGCGCCCATCGAGCGCGCCAGCTCCAGCCGATACGGGTTGACGTCGGTGATGACCACGTTGCGTGCCCCGACGTGGCGCGCGACCGCTGCGGCCATGATCCCGATCGGGCCGGCGCCGGTGATCAGCACGTCCTCACCGACCATATCGAACGACAACGCCGTATGGACCGCGTTTCCGTAGGGATCGAAGATCGACGCGACGTCGTCCGAGATTGAATCGGGCAGCTTGAAGAGGTTGAATGCCGGCAGGCAGAGGTACTCGGCGAACGAGCCCGGCCGGTTGACGCCCACGCCGACGGTGTTGGGACACAGGTGGCGGCGCCCGGCCCGGCATGCGCGGCAGTGCCCGCAGACGATGTGGCCTTCACCGCTGACGCGGTCACCGACCTTGTACCCGTCGACCTCGACACCCACCTGCTCGATCGCGCCGGCGTACTCGTGGCCGACGTGCATGGGCACCGGGATCGTCTTCTGCGCCCACGCATCCCAGTTCCAGATGTGCAGGTCGGTGCCGCAGATGGCGGATTTGTGGATCCGTATCAACACGTCGTTGGGGCCGATTTCCGGCACCGGCACGTGCTGCATGACCAGTCCCGGCTTGGCCTCGGCTTTCACGAGCGCACGCATCGTCTTCGACATGAGAACCTCCGTTTATGACGCCGTTCGGCAGGCCGCCACACGAACCCGCCTGGGATTCCTCGCTTCGTAGAGACTAGCCCGAGCGGCACGCGAGCATCAAGCGAGGCGGCCACGCCGATGCCCTCCCGTTCGAGCGTCATCGCGGACACTGCGCGTCAGGCCGGCGATTGCGGTCAGCAGCACCGCCAGCCACGACGCCGCCAGTGCAGGCGGGAACCAGACGGGAATCGCCTGCATGTCCGGCAGTCGGCGCCGCGCGCGTTCCAGGTGCAGCGGGAAGACGTCGATACCCGCGCCGGGTGGCGCGGCGAGGCCGAGCGGGCCGCTCCCCAGCGTCTGCACGAACGGCACGTAGTCCAGACGATAGCGATTCCACGGACGCCCCGGTGCGGCCGCCACGCGCTCGTAGTAGTTCTGTCGGACGCGGCCCGCGAGGTCTTGTCCCATCGTCTGGTCCTGCACGAACGACACGCCGACCGCCGCAGCTGCCATGAAGCACCCCATCACGACTGCGACGGCCAAGCCACGGCCGAGTGGCGCGGGCGTCCCCCCCGGGCGGACAGGCGAGACGCCTGTCCCACTCGAACCGAGTGGCGCGGGCGTCCCCCACGGGCGGACAGGCGAGACGCCTGTCCCACTCGAACCGAGTGGCGCGGGCATCCCCCCCGGGCGGACAGGCGAGACGCCTGTCCCACTCGAACCGAGTGGCGCGGGCGTCCCGCCCGAACCGAGTGGCACGGGCGTCCCGCCCGTGGGGTCCGGATCGTCCACCGCCATTGCCAATATCAGCACGAGCAGCGGAATCAGCGGAACCAGGTGCCGCGGGCCGTGCGAGTAACCGCCCTCCGGGAAGAAGTAGCTGCCATAGAAGGTGAGCGCGATCCCGGCGGACATCAGGATTCCCACGACAGGAGCCCGACACTGTCTCCATGCCCTGGGAATCCGAGCGGCCACGAGCAGCAGGACTGGTGCCCAGACGAAGAGCGACTTGCCGGGCGACGCCAACAGCACCAGCAAGCCACGCGGCAGCTCGTCGAGCGCGAATGGCCGCGGCGTGCCTCCGGCCACCGTCTCGCCCCACGCGTATCCGAAGTCGAGCGGCGATCCGAACCGGACCAGGTTGTAGCCGGCGTGCCCCGCGCCAGCGACTGCGATTCCCGCGCACAGCATCGCCGCCGCCGTCATCCGGATCCGGCGAGGCACGGACGAGTCGAGAAGGACGGCGACGACCAGTCCGGGCAGCAGGATGATGGCCGTGGGTTTCACGAGACCCGTCACGGCGAGCAACACGCTGGCACACACCACCCATTTCCCCGCGCCCGCAATCCGGCGCCGCGCCAGCAGCAGACACACGGTTGCCCACATCAGCCCGGAGGCAACGAATGCCTCCGCGAAGAATGATGTCGCGTAGGGCCAGAGCGGAGTGGCGACGCCGAGTGCCAGGGACAGGGTGGACGCGTACCGCACGGAACGTCCCAGCAACAGACACGCGAAGAAGAAACCGACGACCGTGAGCGCCGTCGCCGTGGAGGTTGCGAGTGAGGTCAGGCCTGCGACGAGCACCAGCCACGGCCGTCCGCCTGGCAACGGTTCGCGGCGGACACCGGCAAGCGCCGCTACCGCCCGCGCGGCCAGGTGATGCGGCACGGCCAGAATGGCCGCGAATGGCCCGTAGGGTGCGTACGCCTCGCCGTCCCTGCCAATCTTCCCGAACAGAATCGGACGGACCGCGACACGCCCGTCCGGCTGTCGCACTTCCTCGGTCAACACGAGCGTCTGGGGCACCGAGAGCCTGTGGCGATCGACCAGGCTCTCCGTCTGGAAATACACCTCGAATTCGTCCGGCAGGCGGAACACGTTCCCGGACGACGTCAGGGCATAGAGAGCCTGGAACGCCAGAAAGAGCCAGGCAGCAACGTGGAACGGTCGGCGCACGGCCCCGAGTATACGGCACCCGTGCCGCTGCCGCGCGGCTGTTCTGGGGACTCGCGACGCCACCGTCAGCGCGTCGGGACAGGCTTGGGGCGGAAGAGCAGGTTCGGGTTCGGCTCACCACCGGCCACGGCGACCGGCACCGCGTTGGCCGCCAGGATGAGTTCGGCCGGCAGGTATCGGGCGGCAAGTGCGCTCGCAAAGCCTTCCGGTTCGACCACGACGACCGCACCGTACTGCCCCGTGCGAATACGCGCCTCCAGTTCGGTGCGAATCCGTCCCACGTACGGCCGCGGGCCGACGAGCAACGGCACGCGCCCCGCGTGACCGGGCTTTCCCGCCAGCCGCGCGAGGTAGGGCCGTTCGAACACCAGCACCGGCCCGTCGGCGGATCGGATCGCGTCGACCAGCGTCATCCCTCCCGCCCGATCCGATGCCGTCGGTACTTGCGCCACCGGGTTGTACACCAGGCCTGCGAACTGCAGGAGCGCCAGCGCGTAAACAGCCGGCATGTGCCGTCGTCCCCACGCATCGATCGACAGCCGGTGCAGTGCCAGGCCGAAGACAACAGCGAGCCAGGCGAAGAACGGGATCAGCGCGTTCTCCGCGGTGCTCGCGTGGGCTTCGACATACACCGTCGCGACGAACCAGCCGACGGTCAGCGCGACGACGAACTGAAAGGCATGGGAGTCAGCAAAGTGGGACCGTCCGCGGCGGATGAGCCACACGGCCGCCAGACACGCGATCGGAACGGGCCACACCAGGTCGAACCACTTCGTCCAGAGCCGGCTCATGACAAGCGGTGTCGTCACCAGCGTATGGCGAGAGAACCAGCCGCCCGACGAGTACTCGAGCGCCAGCCCCGCGACGGCCACCAGAACACCCGCCGTCGCCATGAACGCCACCGCGCGACGCCTGTCCCACCATACGACGGCGACGACCATGGGCACGCCGAGCAGAAGCGCCGTCTGTTTCGTCACACACGCGGCCGCAAACGCCACGCCCGCCACGATCGCATCGAGCCTGCCACGCGCAAAGCGCAGCCGATAGACGGAGGTCATCAGGAACGCGAGGAAGAGCGAGTCCGGCCTGGCAATGTCGAACCAGGCGCCCGTCCGGCGAAACGTCGCGGCAAACAGGCAGACGGCCAGGAAGGCGGCAAACCTGTCCCGAGTCTCGCGCCAGACGAACGCGAAGATGATCGCCATCACGGCAATCGACGACAGGAACGACACGAGGCGAAGCGCGAGGAAACCTTCCCCGAGCCACGCTGCCACGGCCGCCGACACGTAGTAGTAGCCCGGCGCGTACATCGTCGCGACGAAGTCCAGTGAAGGAGGTGGATAGACGTTCTGGCCGAGGAGCACGCGATGAACGTGATCGAGGATGGTCCCCTCGAGGACCTCGATGTCGAAGGGAAAGGCCATCCGGGCCAGCGCGACAGCGGTGTACGCGAGGAGATAGGCGGCACCCACCGACACGAGGAGTGCACGCAGGGCGTGGATGAAGTCGGGTTGGCGTCGCGTCAACGCACTCCTCGCTCAGGTCGTCGCCGTCGAGCGACCTGCTACACCATCAGTCGCCAACTGAAGAAGAGCATCGCCGCCACCACCTGCCCGACCGCAAACCAAGTCACCCACCGTGCCGTTGGGGACGACGCCGGTCCGATGGCCAGCCAGAAGAACAGCGGGAAGAGCACCGCGGTGAATCGGCCGAGCGATTGGATCCCGTGCGCGAGCACCGCCGGCAGCATCGTCACGACCACGACGATCGCGTATGGCGGCGCCACGCGGCGCCAAATCGGCCGCGCGGCCACGACAGCGAGCACCAGGGCCGAGATGTTCCCGAGAATGGGAATCGCATCGGACACACGGCCCGGACGTGGCGGCCCCCATCGCGGATCGGGTGGCGTCGAAGGGTGCAGCAGCGATCCCCACGCCCACTGTCCGTCCATCCACGCCAACGGGTGACCGAACGCCCACCAGAGGTACGCCGAGTACAAGACGACCCCGAGAATCGGCGCACAAGCCGCAGCCACGCCCACCCAGGAGACGCGGCCGAGCCACGCACGACCGACCGGAATCCACTCCATCGTGCGCGCCGGTGACCGTCCATCGTCGATGCCCGCCTGCCAGGCCGGTGCCGCCACGCACCAGGCCAGCGCCGGTGCCATCCACCAGCCGTTCGGCCGCGTGAGGCCGAGCAGAAGCCCCCAGGCCGCGAGTTCCAGCCACCGCCGACGACGCGCGGACCAGAAGCCCGCGACGAGCGCGAGCAGGAACAACGACTCCGTATAGACCGCGCCGAAGAAGAGGGCGAAAGGATAGCCGGCAAGCAGCCACACGGCACGGTCAGCGGCCGCCTCGCCGATTTCGAGCGTCGCGAGGCGACGAAGGTAGACCAGGGCCACGAAGAACGCACCGAGCGACAGCGCCAACCCAGCCCACAGCCATTGGCCGCCGAGGACGGTGCCAAGCCCGCGCACCAGCATTGGATATGCCGGGAAGAACACGATGTTCTGCTGATGGATTGTCCCATCCTGCCACTGATACCCGTGGCGGGCGATGTCGAGGTACCAGTACGCGTCCCACCGGGCGGGAAGGTTGAGGAGGAGGTTCGACGACTCGCGCCAGGCCGCCTGCTCCACCGGAAGCGGGTCGTAGCCGATGAGCCGTGCCGCGAGATAGCCGGCGACGAGGGCGAGGCTTCTCGTCAGCACCCAGGGCGCGACGACGGCCCGGGCCGACGTCCCGAGGGTTCCTCCAGGGAGACTCATGGGCGCCAATGGTAGCACGCGCCTTGACACCATCGTGCCCGGCCGGTCACGATGGCAAGCCCCTCCACGTCGGCCACTCCAATGCTCCAGCGACGGTACCTGACTGTTCCACCGGCTGTCCTCATCCTCTCGAGCGCGCATCTCGTCAACGACATCTTCGGCAACATCTACGCACCGCTGCTGCCGCTCTTCATCCCCAAGCTGGGGCTCTCGCTGACGGCGGCCGGCACGATTGCGGCCTCGATCCAGATTGCCGGTTCCATCGCGCAGCTCGTCTTTGGCCCGTTGGCCGACCGCTGGCGCCCCAAAGTACTTGCCGTGGCGGGCCCCCTCGTCGCGGTGACGTTCATGAGTCTCGCCGGGTTGGCCACGTCGCCTCTGATGCTGGGAAGCATCCTCGTGATCGGGTGTCTGGGCAGCGCCGCGTTCCACCCGACGGCCGCGGCCATCGTGAACCGCGCGGGCGGTGATCGCCGCGGGACTGCCATGTCGGTGCACGTCACCGGCGGAGCCATGGGAAATGCGATCGCGCCGCTGATCTTCGCGCCGTTCGTGCAGCATTTCGGCCTGGACTGGACGCCGGTGCTGGCGATTCCCGCGGTGGTGCTTCTCGTCTCGTTCCTGCACCGCATCCCCGATGTCCGGCTGACGCACGGCAACGCGCCCGCAGGTTTCGGGGCGCTGAGGCCATACGCCCTGCCGCTGGCGCTGCTGTGGACAGCCGTGGTCGTCCGCACGATGGTCGCGCTCGGCTTCTCGACGTTCCTTCCCGTGCTCATGACCGGTCGTGGCCTGTCGGTGTCGCAAGCCGGTCTCGCCGTGGCCTTGTACCTGGGCGCTGGCAGCTTCGGCGGCCTGGCCGGCGGGCCCATCGCCGATCGGTTCGGCCCGCGCCGCGTCATCGCGTGGTCGCTCTTCCTCGCGGTCCCGCTGCTCGCCCTCGCGCTCATCATTCCGGGCCCTGCCGCGATGGTCGTCCTCACTGCGGGCGGCTTCTTCCTCGGGTCGACGCTGCCGGTGAACATCACCTACGCGCACGCCATCGCCCCGGTTGCGACCGGCACGGTGTCGTCGCTGATGCTCGGGGTCGCCTGGGGAGTCGGCGGCCTGGCCGTCCCCCTGGTGGGCATGCTGGGTGACACGATCGGCCTGCAGCCGGCGCTGGGGATGCTGGCATTCCTCCCGGCGATCGCAGCGCTTCTCACGCTCCGCCTCCCGGAGCGCGCTTCGCACGCTTTGTGATCCCGTCAGAAGCAGGGCGCCACGTTGCTGAAGATCTGCGTCAGTTCCTTCCTGGCGATCGGAAGTTGGCGCCTCATCGCGTCCTGCGCGTCGAGGGGGGACATGCCCGGCCAGTCGCTGCCGAACACGATGCGGTCCACCCCGATCTTCCGGATGTGCCGCACGAGGCGTTCGTTGGCATCGGGAAGATCGCGCTGCGCATCGGCGAGCGAGCGCAACGACGACCCGGGGGTGGCATCTGCGGCACCGGCGGGTAGCACGGTGAAGGCCAGGTCGAACAACAGATGCCGGCACACGGGTGATCGGGCAGCACACGCCGCCGAAAAGGCGCCGAGCGACCCGTCCGTTGCACGGTCGAAGCCGCCCCACCCGCTCATGTGCGCGAGAACGACAGGCACGTCCGGGGCGGCAGGCAGGACCTGTGCGAGAACGGTCTCGGCTTCCCGTGCGCCGTAGCTTCTGGCGCGCGTGCGCATGTGAACGAGCATCGGCAGCCGATTGGCGTTGGCGGCCGCGAACACGCGTCTCACGCGTTTCACGTGATCCGCGTCTCGCAGGTCCACCGCCGAATTGGTGAAGTGGAGCTTGAGACCACCGAGGCCGATCGCCGCGCAGCGCGACACCTCGACCTCCGCATAGTCCTTCAGCGGGTTGACGCTGCAGAACCCGACCAGACGCCCCGGATAGCGCCTGGCCTCCGCAGCCGTCCAGTCGTTCTCCTCCTGCACCGCCTGGTATTCGTCGGCGACCACGATGTCCGACGTACCGAGGAGATAGGCGGCGGACACGACGACACCCTTCCGAATCAGCGCCGCATCGAGCGCGCCAATCGCCTCGGCGGCGCCCACGACCATGCGATCGCCTGGCTCGACCGGTTCCTTGAACTGCAGCTTCAACCGGACCAGCACGTCGGCCGCCCTTCGGCTCTGCAGGTGCAGGTGATGGTCGGCCGCTGGAGCGACCGGCGCCTGGCTCTCCACGCAACCGGCGGTGAGCAGTCCGATCAGCGTGAGCAGAATTGGCGGGAGGAAGAATCCGCGCGGGCACATGGCCGGAAGGATACCATCGCAGGCATGCGGCCGGGAGGCGTGAACCTCCCGGCCCCACGCGACGCTGGCGCGTCTACTTCTTGACGGGCTTGGCGGCCGGCTTCGTCGTCTTCCCGACAATCTCGTCGACCAGACGGTCGGCCTTGTAGACCTTCCTCATCGCCTCGAGGATGAGCCGTGAGTCCACCGACACGGCGCGGTTGATGGTCTCTTCATAGATGAAGTAGCCGGGCAGCATCTGGATGTTGCCGTCGAAGATCAGCCCCACGAGTTCGCCCTTCTTGTTCACCATCGCCGAACCGCTGTTGCCGCCAACGATGTCGTTCGTGCTGACGAGGTCGAACGGCACCTTCGGATCGAGCGTGGCCTTGGCCTCGGCCCAGCGCGGCGACAGGTCGTAGGGCGGCTGGCCGTTGTGCTGTGCCGACCGCTCGTAGAGGCCCCCGATGTAGGTATAGGCCGGGATCGGCTTGCCGTCTTCCACGTAGCTCTTCACGGCGCCGTACGACAGGCGCAGCGTGCCGGTCGCATCCGGATAGGCCTTGGCGCCGTCCACCACGAACACGGCCTGGCCGATCTTCGGATACGCCGCGGCCTGAACGGCCGTGACGTCGTCTTCATACTTCTTCGTCACCGCCTGCGCGTCGGCCTCGAGCGACCGGGCCAAGACGATCATCGGATCGGTGGAGGCGTCGATCGTCGCCTTGCCGCCGGCCTTCAGCAGGTTGGCGATCTCCGAGTCCGTGATCCGGGTTGCGTCCACGAGTTCGGCGGCACGGGCCTCGGGCGTCTTGTCACCGAGGATCCGCTTCACGATCGCGTGGTCGGCGCCCAGGTACTTCTTCATGAAGGCGAGCGACTCGGTGAGATTGACCTTCTCGCGCGCCGGGGTGATGGCCTGCTGCTGCCCGCCACGGGCCATCGGGCCGCCCTGGGCAGCCGGAGTGCCGGCCGGCGGCGGCTGTCCGCCGCGAGCGCTCGAACGGCCGCCGCGCTGCCCTTCGTCCGGAGCGGGGCTGTACGCCGCCCGCACCAACTGCCGCGCCTGCTGGAACAGCTGGGAGTTCAGACCGGCGGCGTTCGCGATGAAGTTCCGGTCGGCGTCGAGCTCGCGGGCGCGCTGGATGGACTTCTCGACGATGTCCCATGCGTCGCCCAGCTCTTTCTGCTTCGCGGGGTTCTTCGCCAACTCGGTACGCAGGCGCTTCTCGGCCGCTTCCTTCTTCGCCATCAGCGCCGCGTCCTGGAGCCCCTTCACGCGGCCGCGATTCGACTTGAGGCCGTTCTGGACGCCGAACAGCTCGCTCGTGGTCTGGCGCGCGTTCTCGGCGCTGATCGCCGCCCATTTCTTGATTGCCGCCTCTCGCATCTCGGCCTGGGCGATCGAGAACGGCACGGCCACGTCGCGCTGGTATTTCAGGTGCGCGACGGTGTTCAGCCGCTGCGTGGAGCCCGGATGGCCCGTCGTGAAGACCAGTTCGCCTTCCTTGGTGCCGGCTGCCGACCACTTCAGGTAGTTCGTCGTCTGGGCCGGCTTGTCGTTCTCGTAGAGCCGGAACATCGACACGTCCATCGCGTAGCGCGGGTACGTGAAGTTGTCCGGATCTCCGCCATAGAACCCGGTCTGGTATTCGACACCGAACACCAGGCGGACGTCCGTGTAGGTCTTGTAGATGTAGAGGTTGTAGATCGCGCCCGCATACAGCGATACGACCTGCCTGGTGACGCCCGTCTGCGCCTCGCCCTGGATCTCGACGATGACTTTCTGCCGCGCCGCTGCCGCGTCCCGCGGCGCCATGGCCGGCGTCACCGCCGCGTTCACCCTGGCCGTGACATCTTCAATCGACTGCAGCACGCTCAGCGACATCCCCGGCACTTTGAGTTCGTCGGCTGCCGTCGCCGCGTAGAACCCGTTCTTCACGAAATCCTTCTCGGGCGTACTGAGGCGCTGCAGGGAGCCGAGCCCGATGTGATGGTTGGTCAGCACGAGGCCGTCGGGCGACACGATCGACCCTGTGCCTCCGCCGAACCGGACGGTCGCCGTCTGGAGGTGGTTCAGCCAGGCGTCGGTGGGTTCGAACTTGTACTTGGCCTTGATCGCGGCCTTTGGAATGCTGTTGTACGGCCAAAAACCTTCATCGGCGCGCGTGGCGACGCCACAGGCGAACGCCACGAGCACCAGCGCCAGCAGGGGCGCGCGGAACTGTTTCACTGTCATGCACGGCCTCGTCATCAACGGTTGAGAAAGATGCCAGATGTACGCGGAGGACACCAGGAGCCAGAGCCAACGGCTGACTCTATGTGCGGCAGCGTGTCGTGTCAAGCCGGCCGCCGGGCTACTTCTTTCCAGCCATCAGCTTCATGGCGTCGAAGTGCTGCTTGGCGAGGATGTCGGCATATTTCAGGACGGCGTCAGCTGACTTGTCGCCATATTTCTGGCGGATGTCGAGGCCGTCACGGACGCTCGTGAGGCTCTTCGTCATGTCGGCCATCTGCGCGGCGGCGGCCTCGCGCTGAGCCGCCGGCAGCGCGGCCAGCTGCTTCTTCGCATCGGCCTCCATCTTGGCAAGCTGCGCATCGCCGCCCATCTGCTGGTACAGCATCCGGCCGTTGGCCACGGTCTCCGCCGCGTCCTTGACCGCTTCGAATTCCGCGTCGCCCAGGCCGAGCGCCTGTCGCTTCGCCTTGAGCTTGTCGTCCATCTCCTTGCCCAGCTTGTCGTTGATGGTCACCTGCTGGAGCATCTTCGCCGTGTCGCCCTTCGCCGACTCGATGTTCTTCCTCGTCTCCTCGACGAACTTCGTCACGAGCACCAGATTCTCCTTCTGGTACTCGACGTACTTGGTGACGAGGTCCTCGGTGATCTCCACCTTCTTCGGCTCGGCCGATGCGGCTGGCACCGCGGCTGGCTGCGCGGCAGCAGCCGGTTGTCCGGCAGGCTGGCTGGCGGTTGCACCGGAATCGGCAGGTTTCTTCTGGCACGCGACAACGAGGATCAGGCACGCGGCGGCGATCAGCAGGCGCTTCATATCGGTCTCCAGGTTGTGAGTCGGCGACTGAGCGGCGAACGAGCGAGACTAGCTCCGCCAGCTGGCGACGTCAAGCGAGGATGGGCCACGTGGATGGGCCACGTGCACAGACTCCTTGCGCCTGCCGTCGTGCGGTGGCAGATTGGAGGGAACGCTGAACAGGAGGATACGTGCCGACCAGCCCCCTCGCCGGTCAACCGGCACCCGCATCGACGCTGGTGGATCTCTCTCGCCTGGTTGCCGCGTACTACGACGAGAGGCCGGATCCCGGCCTTCTGGAACAACGGGTTGCCTTCGGCACGTCGGGCCATCGAGGCTCGTCGCTGAACCGTTCGTTCAACGAGTGGCACATCCTGGCGATAGCCCAGGCGATTTCCGACCACCGTTCGGCGACGCGGACGGACGGGCCCCTCTTCCTCGGCATCGACACGCATGCCCTGTCGCGCCCCGCGTCCCAGAGCGCGATCGAAGTGCTGGCGGCCAATGGCGTCACCCTGATGCTGGCCGAAGCCACGGAGTACACGCCCACCCCGGCGGTGTCTCACGCGATCCTCACCTACAACCGGGGGAGACGCGACGGGCTTGCCGACGGAATCGTCGTGACGCCGTCCCACAATCCTCCCGAGGACGGCGGCTTCAAGTACAACCCGCCGCACGGAGGCCCGGCTGGGGCGTCCGTCACGAATGTGATCGAAGCGAGAGCCAACGACCTGCTGGGGCAGCACCTGCGCGGCGTCAGGCGAATGCCCCTGGAACAGGCCCTGCAATCACCTGTCGTCCGACGCCACGACTTCCTCGGCGGCTATGTCGGCGACCTGCCGAGCGTCATCGACCTCGACCTCGTCCGCGCGTCCGGACTCGAGCTCGGCGTCGACCCGCTCGGGGGCGCCGGCGTGGACTACTGGCCGGCCATCGCCGACCGGTATCACCTCGACCTGAAGGTGGTCAACGAGGTCGTCGACCCCCGGTTCGCCTTCATGACGATGGACTGGGACGGCCGAATCCGCATGGACCCGTCCTCGCCGTATGCGATGCAGCGGTTGATCGGCCTCAAGGATCGGTTCGACGTGGCGTTCGCCTGCGACACCGATCACGATCGCCACGGCATCGTGACGAAGACCGCGGGGCTGCTGCCGCCCAACCACTACCTGTCCGCCTGCGTCCAGTACCTGTTCGCGAACCGGCCCGAGTGGCGGAGCGACATGGCCGTTGGCAAGTCGGTGGTGAGCAGCTCGATGATCGACCGCGTCGCCGCCAGGCTGGACCGGCGGCTCCACGAGGTGCCCGTGGGCTTCAAATGGTTCGTCGACGGCCTGCTGAGCGGATCGCTGGGCTTCGCGGGCGAGGAGAGCGCCGGCTCGTCGTTCCTGCGCCGCGACGGCACGGTGTGGACGACCGACAAGGACGGCATCATCGCGGCGCTGCTGGCGGCTGAGATGACGGCGCGCACGGGCCGTGACCCGGGTGAAGTCTACGCGACGCTCACCGCCGAATTCGGCAGCTCTTCCTACGAACGGCTCGACGCGCCCGCGACGGCCGGAGAGAAGCGGACGCTGCAATCGTTGTCGAGCCGGGACATCGGCGCCACCCGGCTGGCGGGCCAACCGGTCCAGGTCATCCTGACGCGGGCCCCCGGTGACGGCGAGCCTCTCGGCGGCGTGAAGGTGGTCGCCGAGGGCGGCTGGTTCGCCGCCCGACCCTCGGGCACCGAGGAGATCTACAAGCTCTACGCCGAGAGTTTCGTCGGGCCAGATCACCTCGCCCGGATCCAGCACGAGGCTCAGGCGATCATCTCGGCCGCGTTCGGCAGGCAGCCCCGATGAGCCATCCCACCTGCAGCCACGGGCCTTCGGAAAGTGGCGCCCATTCACATGCGCACATGGCGGGCCCGCCGGAGCTCTTCGAGGTGGTGGTGACGGCACTCGCGCAGAACGGGCTCGCGGCCAACGCCCGCCTGGTCATCGAGAAACCGTTCGGCCGCGACCGCGTCGGCGCGGGTGGCCCCTGGCTGAATCCGCAGCCTCCGATCGCGAGGTAGCCCCGATGGATGACGTCGCGTTCCTGTTCGACGTCGACAACACGCTGCTGGACAACGACCGCGTGCAGGCCGACCTCAGCACGCACATGACCCACTGCTATGGGGCCGCCGCTCGGGACCGGTATTGGGCGATCTTCGAGGATCTACGCCGAGAACTCGGCTACGCCGACTACCTGGGCGCTCTCGAGCGCTACCGCATCGAGGCGACCCGCGACCCGCGCGTGCTGAGGATGTCGAACTGGCTGGTCGACTATCCCTTTGCCGACCGCCTCTACCCGCACGCGTTGGACGCGGTGCGCCGCGTGCGCCAGCGGGGCAGGCCGATCGTCCTGTCCGACGGCGATGCCGTGTTCCAGCCGCGCAAGGTGCTGCGGTCCGGGATCTGGGAGGCGGTCGACGGCGACGTCCTGATCTACATCCACAAGGAGCAGGAACTGCACGAGGTCGAGCGTCTCTATCCCGCGAGGCACTACGTGCTGTTCGACGACAAGCTTCGGATCCTCAACGCCGTGAAGAAGGACTGGAAGACACGGGTCACGACGGTGTTCGTGCGGCAGGGGCACTACGCCACGGACCCGGGGATCCTGTCGGCGTACCCGCACGGGGATCTGGAGATCGATCGGATCGAGGACATCCTCGATCTCGACCTGCCGCGTCTCGAGCAGGGCTGAGGGCGCTGCCGGAGGTCCGGCGGCTCGGCGTGGGCTGGATCACCGGGCGCCCATGAAGCCCCGAGGCGGTTACCCGGCTTCCCATACCGCGGGCGCCACCGATACTTCCTGACCATTCGCGCCAGGCGAGCGGAAGCGCCGCCAGGTTCGCCGTCGGCTGGCATTCGACCAGGGTGGCGCGGCGACTCCGAGGCCGATGGTCAACGGTTGGAGCCGGGCTTCAGCGCCTGCTCGCCGGTGACAGCCTGAACGCGATGCGTTGCAGTTCGGAGGAAGTTGTGATCGCGCCCGGCCCGACGAATCCTGGCGGACGCCGCTCAGCGACCCGGCGTGATACGCTGGGAGATTCGTCATGATTGCCTTTTCGCGCATCAGCAAGCAGTACGGCCGCCAGGTCCTGTTCGTGGACGCCTCGTTCCAGCTCAATCCCGGTGAGCGGGTCGGTCTCGTGGGGCCCAACGGCTCGGGGAAAACCACGCTCTTCCGGATGATCGTCCGCGAGGAGTCGCCGGACGAAGGTGAGGTGTCGGTCCCGAAGCGGATCACGATTGGCTACTTCCGGCAGGACATCGAGGAGATGTCCGGCCGATCCGTGCTCGACGAGACCATTGCCGGCTGCGGACGGGTCGGACTCCTCCATCACGAGCTCGAGGCGCTCCAGCACGCGATGTCGGATCCCGATCAGGCGGACGACACCGACGCCATCCTCGACCGGTTCGGCGAGGTACAGGAGGAGTACGACCACCTCGGCGGCTACGCGCTCGAGGCGCAGGCGCGCGAGGTGCTGCACGGCCTCGGCTTCGATGACGACTGGATAGACGGCGATGTCGGCGCACTGTCCGGCGGATGGAAGATGCGCGTGGCGATGGCGCGCACGCTGCTCGGACGCCCCGATGTCCTGCTGATGGACGAGCCGACCAACCACCTGGACATCGAGTCGATCATCTGGCTCGAGTCCTTCCTCGAGTCGTTCAGGGGCGCGCTGCTGATGACCTCGCACGATCGCGAGTTCATGAATCGGATTGTGACGAGGATTGCCGAGATCGACGACGGCGAGATCACCGTCTACTCGGGCAACTACGACTTCTACGAGCGGGAACGCGCCATCCGCGAGGCCAACCGCGAGGCGGCCTACGCCCGCCAGCAGGCGATGCTGGCGAAGGAGCGCCGGTTCATCGAGCGCTTCGCGGCGCACGCCGCCAAGGCCGCGCAGGTGCAGAGCCGCGTCAAGGCGCTCGACAAGATCGAGAAGATCGAACTGCCCAAGAAGCGGCGCGCGGTCAAGTTCGACTTCCGGACGCCCCCGCGCTCCGGCGATCTCGTGGCCACGCTGGAAGGCGTGTCCAAGGCCTACGGCCGACGCGTGGTGTACGACGGCCTGAACCTGACGATCCGGCGCGGCGAGCGCTGGTGCGTGATGGGGCGCAACGGGGCCGGCAAGACCACGCTGCTGAAGATGGTCGCCGGTGTCCTGCCGTCGGACGCAGGTGAGATCCGGCTCGGGGCCAGCTTGAAGATGGGGTACTTCGCGCAGCAGGCGCTCGATCTGCTCGATCCGGACCTGACGATTGAAGAGCAGCTCCAGCAGGACTTCCCGCACGAGTCGATCGGCATGCTGCGAAACCTGGCCGGGGCGTTCCAGTTCTCGGGTGATGAGATCGACAAGAAGATCCGCGCGTTGTCGGGCGGCGAGAAGACCCGCCTCGTGATGGCCGTGATGCTGCTCGATCCGCCGAACTTCCTGGTTCTCGACGAGCCCACGAACCACCTGGACCTGGCAACGAAGGAGATGCTGGTGGACGCCCTTCGAAACTTCGACGGCACCATGCTCTTCGTCTCGCACGACCGGACGTTCCTGCGCGGCCTCAGTAACCGCGTGCTCGAACTCGGCGGCGAGAGCGGGCACGACACCCACCCCCATCTCTATCCGGGCAGCTACCTGGACTACGTGCAGCGTACCGGCCACGAGGCACCCGGCGTGCACTCGTAGGCCCGCGGCCACGGTCTGCCCCGCCGAAGCCAGGCGGCGAAGGCTGAGGGGCGGCGACTACCGTGGCGTCTCGATGTCGCGCATTCTGACGAACCGCGGCGCGCGGCGCTTGAGCACGCGGATGGTTTCTCGCAGGCAGTCGCGGGCCGGTTCACCGGTCTTGAAGCGGCAGTCGAACCGCAACCGCTCGCCCGTCAGATCGACGAATTCCCACGGATGCACGAACACGACGGCCGGTTCCCGGAGTCGCGCCAGCAGCAGGTCGCGCGGCCACGCCGGCCAGCGCAGCGTCGAAGAGGTGACGGAGGCGGGCACCCGGATGACGCCGCCCTCTCGCACGACCGACGCCCCGGGATACTTGTAGCGCGCGGCCGACGAATCCAGCCGGTATCCGCGCTCCTCGAGCATCGGCACGTATCCGGCGGGAAATGTCAGGTACGGCGCCCGAAAGGACGAGACGTCGCAGAACTCCCGGAGCGTCATCGTCGAGCGGGCGATTTCCTCACGCGCGGCGTCCGAGCCGATGCGGCCGAAATTGGCGTGCGTGTCTCCGTGCGATCCGACCTCGTGACCCGCGGAGAGGATCGCGCGTACCGCGTCGGGGAACCGCCGCGCCAACTCGCCAGTGACGAAGAAGGTGGCCGGTACCTGCTCCTCGGCCAGCAACTCGAGCAGCCGTGGCAGGCCCTCGGTCACGCCACGCCAGGTATTGAGATACGGCGGGCAGTCCTGTTCCATGTCCACCGTCACACACACCGTGGTGGCACGTCCCGTCATGCCGCCGCCTCGCTACGGCCGCGAGCCCGGCGTGCGATCGCCAACCGGTAGACCTCCTCGTGCCGCTCGCACGCCGCGTCCCACGAGAATTGATCGATGCCCTCGCGCGCCCCGGCCGCCAGCCGCTCCCGCAACGCGTCATCGTCGATCAGGCGCACGATGGCCGCCACGAACCCAGATCTCGTCGACGTCAGCAGCCCGTGGCGATCGTGCTCGATGACCTCCGACACCCCGCCGCCGTCAATCGCCACGCACGGCACGCCGGCCGCCCGGGCTTCGAGCAACGCGAGGCCGAACGCCTCGGCGCGCACGGGTGAGACGAAGATCGAGGAGTCCGCCAGGATGCGATCGACCTCCGCGCGGGACCGCTCGCCGCAGAACTCGATGTGTTGCCGAAGTCCGAGCAGCGCCGCCAGCCACTCCACCCGCCGCCGCTCAGGGCCGTCCCCCACGACGGTGAATCGGACGCGAGACGGATCCGCGGCCCGGGCAAGCACGCGAGAGAACTCCCACATCAGATGATAGGGCAGCTTCTTCAGCTTCAACCGAAGCACGCTCGTGATCCGGATCGGGTCCTCCGCGCCACGGCGGCGAACCGGGACAGGGCCCACGTCCATCCCGTTGGGCAGCATCAGCACTTCGTCGCGACCCGATGCGCGCCGTGCATCACGGGCTGCCGCCGCACTCACCGCGGTGACGACATCCGCGTGGTGCGACGCGAGCACGTAGACCATCCGCGCGAGCGGCAACGACGCCACCCGGATCAGCGAATGGTGCGTCGTCACGCTCGGAATCCCCAGCGCATGGGCCGCCAGCAGTCCGCCCATCGCCAGCGTCGAGAACAACCCGTGGACGTGCACCACGTCGGGCCGGTCGGCTGCCAGTTCCTCGACGAGCCGGCGGTAGTTGGCGAGCGACGGCACGCCGACGCGCGTCCGGGGCACATACGCGAACGGGAGGCGGACGACGGTGAGGCGATCGCCGGGGATCTCACCGCGGGAACTGGTGATGACGCAAACGCTGTGCCCTCGCCGTTCGAGGGCGCGCGCGAGGCCGTGCACCTGCACCTCGACCCCACCCACCGCAGGCGGGAAGAAGTCGGTCACGAGCGCGATGCGGAGCGGACGGTCGGGCATGTCAAAGGGCTCTCGGCTCTGGGCTCTGGGCTCTGCGCCCTGGACGCTTTGCGGCGGGTCCACTGTGGCTCAGATCATCCCTGCTGACTTGTACCATGCAAACGCATCTCGAAGCGCGCCGTCAATCGGCGTCTGCGGGAGGCCCAGATCTCGCACGGCCTTCGCCGCGCTGTAGTAGTGGTCGGCGTAGGCCAGGCGCGCGACTTCCGATGTGAGCGAGGGGTCGCGTCCGGTCAACCGGCCCACGGCGTCGAGCACGTACCCGGCGGCCACGGCGGCCCCGAGCGGGATGGGCACGCGCCACGGCCGACGCCCGAGCGCCGCCAGCGCCCGCGCGAACAGGTCCTGGTAGCGCAGGTTCTCGTGGCCCAGAATGTAGCGCTCACCGGGCCGCCCGCGGTCGAGAGCGGCGAGGGCACCGGCCACGACGTCGCGCACGTCCACGAAGTTGTTCCCGCCGCGCGTCGGGTAGGGCGACGCCCATCCGCGCGCCAGCGGCAACAGCAGCCGACCGCTGGAGGGTTTCGGATCGTACGGCCCGAGCAGGAAGGCGGGGTTCACAATGACCGTCTCGACCTCCGCCTGCCGCGCGACGTCCTCGGCGAGACGCTTCGTCTCGGCGTAGATGTTGTCGATGCGGCCGGGTGTCCATGCCGTGGTCTCGTCCGCGATCTGACCCGGCGGCGGCAGTCCAATGGTGTCAACGGTCGAGACGTGCAGCACGCGCTCGACGCGTTCGGCCGCCGCCGCGCCGAGCACCCGCCGGGTGCCTTCCACGTTGATGTCGACGATCGCCTGCCGAGCGCGGGCGTCCCGGCACCAGAACACGACCGCGGCGGCCGCGTGGACCACGTGGCGGCATCCACGCACCGCGGCCCGAAGCGCCGCCGCGTCGCGCACATCGCCTTCGGCGATCTCGTAGTCACAGCCTTCGAGCGCGACGGGTCGCTGGCGGCCGCGCAGGAGCACGCGGACCCGGTCGCCCCGCAGCGCCAGGCCTCGCGCGAGGTTCCCGCCCAGGAAACCGGTCGCTCCGGTCACGAGCACGGTCGAGGAGGTCAACATGTCGGTCGCTACAGCCCGAAGCCGGCGACGAGCCCCCACGCGGCCAGCGCCGTCACCACGCCGGCGATGGCGTCACCGCTGTAGTGATACTCGCCCGCCACCGAGCCCACGGCAATGCTGATCGCCAGCAGGAAGAAGACCACACCGCCTGCCGGCCAGACGCCTGCCACGGCCAGTGCCGTCGCCAGTGCCCCTGCGGCATGACCGCTCGGAAACGTGTTCGCACGCGTGGACGCGTACTGAATGAGGAACCTGTTCACTCGCCGCATGAACACGTCCCTGTCGTCGAGTGCGCTCCGCTCCAGCAGCGCCCAGGGGGGGCGCGTGCGGATCCAGGGCAACACGCCGTAGCACCCGAGCTCGGCCATCAGCACGATGCTCCAGTAACGATTGGCATCCGCTTCGTGCCCCGCCAGGACGTAGGCGATCAAGCCGGCCGGTATGACAACGTAGCAGGAAAAGTAGGCGGTCTCCAGGCACTCGATCAGCGCTCGAGGAGCGCGAGTGGCGAAGCCGGTCAAGCCGAAGGCACGCTGGAGACGCTCATCGAGGCTCGTGAAGCGCGCTTCGTACGACGCCTGAGGGTCGACGAAGAACATCCCCGACAGCCAATACCCGAGGAGCAGGTACGGGAGCGGCAACCACGTCCGGACGTGATGCACCACGGGGGTGAGCGGCAGGCGCGAGATCAACACGACGAGTGCGACGAGCGGCAACGCGCCCGCCACGACGCACACCTGCCGGGCGCGGGACAGACGGCGCAGCGGGAGAATCGCCACGAGATACGTCAAGTAGACGACGAGAACCCACTCCGAAAACCGCACGGACGCTCCTCGATGGTGCCCCAGCCGACGGCCGCGGACCTTGTCGGTCGACAGCCCAAACCTCACAACGATATCATTTCCCTGGGTGCGCCCCCCGAACGGTACCAGGAGCCGGCTGCCCTTCGGCTCGGTTGTGCTGCGCATCGGCCCGGCTGCTCCGCCGCGGTGCCGGGGCGCCCCGCAGGGTTCTGGCCTGCTCCACACCAGTGAGCTCGGGGTTCAGGAATTGCGCGATGATTGACGTCCGTCCTGTCACCGACCGCCGCTCGACCCGACGATTCATCGATGTCCCGTACCGCAAGTACCGCGGGCATCCACATTGGGTTCCTCCCGCCCGGCTGACGGAGGCACCGATGTTCGACCGGCGGCGGAATCCCTTCTTCGGCTATGCCGACATGGATCTGTTTCTCGCGTACGAGGGGGACCGGATCGTCGGCCGGGTCGCGGCCATCGACGACCATCGGCACAACGAGGTGCATCAGGACAACCTCGCGGCCTTCGGCTTCTTCGAGGCGGACCGTGAGGAGGTCGCTGCGGCGCTCCTGGCCGCCGTCGAACGATGGGCCGTGGCGCGCGGACGCACGGCCGTCCGCGGGCCGCTCAACCCGTCGCTGAATCACAGCGGCGGCCTGCAGATCGACGCCTTCGACACCGACCCGTATCTGATGATGCCGTGCAACCCGCCGGAGTACGCCGGGTGGATCGAGGCGGCCGGCTATCGCAAGGTCAAGGACCTGTGGTGCTGGCTGGTCCAGATCGCGGCTGCTCCCGAGCAAAAAGTGGCGCGGATCGCCGCCCACGTCCAGCGCCGCCACGGCATCACCGTCCGCTCGATGAACCTCCGGCGCATCCGTTCGGAGACCGACAAGCTGTACGAGATCTACTGCAGCGCCTGGCAGAGCAACTGGGGATTCGTCGCGCCCACTCGCGAGGAGTTTGGTGACATCGTCAAGGACCTGCGGTGGGTCGGCATGACCGATGGGCTCCTGATTGCGGAAATCGACGGGCGGCCGGTGGGCTGCACGACTATCGTGCCCGACGTGAATCAGGTGCTGAAGGGGACCAACGGCCGGGTCTTCCCCGCCCTCTGGTGGCGGATGCTGAACATGCGACGCACCGTGACGCGGGCGCGCGCCATCATCACCGGCGTCATCCGCGAACACCAGAATTCCGGCGTGGTGGCCGTACTGATGTACCACTTCCTCCGAGTGTCGGCGAGGTACGGGCTCAAGGAAGCGGAATTCTCCTGGATCCTGGAAGACAACGCCGCCGCAAACGATCCCCTCGAACGGTACGGCGCGAAGATGTACAAGACGTACCGGCTGTACCAGAAGCCGCTTGCGGAGAAGGACTCCAGGCTCTAGGCTCGGGGCTCCGGGCCTCCAATGATCGCTCGTCAGTTCGTCCGCTCGAAATACAGCCGCAGGTACGACCTGACCTCCAGTTCCCAGGCGACCGGTGCAACTGGTGGCGTCTGCGGGTCGTCGCGAACACGGGCAGGCAATTCGGCCCACAGTCGGAACTCACCCGGGTCGGAGTCCGGGTTGAGGATGCGGAATCGCAACTGGAAGACATCGGCGGCGTCGTGCACGAGGCCGCGGCCGACGAGCGGCCGGCCGCGCGACGGGTCGCGCGACGCCGACACGAGCTCGAGCCGCCGCGTGGTTCCGTTGTGCGTGAACGCGATCTGCGTCGCGCCGGCCCGCAACGGACGGTCGCGGTGGACGGCCGCCGACCGCAGGCTCGCTTGCAGGGCTCCGAGGAAGGCCAGCGCCGGGAGCGGCTTGGCCTGGCTGCCGGCCTGCTGTTGCCGGTATCGGGGCGGTCGCGTCTCGAGTTGCGGCCGCAGCGCCGCCCACAACTCGCCCGGGTTCGTCATCCGCTGCTCGGTGGACACCCGAAACACCGACGAGGTCGTCTCGAGCGGTCCCGCAAACCCGTCGATGGCCTCGTACGTGTTGGGGCGCGGACCGTCGAGCGCCTTCTTGGCGTCGTTGTAGGTCTGCTCGGGCCACCAGGTCATCGCGCCAAAGTAGGCCGTCCACGACGGCCCGACCGGCGTCAGGCGGATCGCCTCGCGGAAGAACCCGAGCCGATCGAGGCCCCGCGCCCGCTCCGGCTTCGACGCAGAAAACAACTCGTACGCCCGCAACACATCTCCGGCGCCTGCCGCACAATCGCGGTAGCTGGCGATGGCCACCCCCACATCCGGCCTCGACCAGATCTCCAGCGAGGTGAACCCGAGGGGCAGCAGCACGTGTGCGTCGACGCGATACCTGACGTGCAGGCCCCGGAGTTGAGGCGTGGCAGGGTCGAACACGCCGGCGGCGCGCGTTTCGATCCACGTGGCGTACTGCGCACCATCGACCGTTCCGACGGGGCGATCTCCCCCCAGTACCGCCTGCCGCACCGCGAGGACGGATGCCACGGGCACAGCGGCCAGCAGCGTGACGGTCACCGCGGCGCGAGCGGCTCGTCGCCACGGGGCACCCCATGCATTCTCCCTACGCCTCATTCGGCCCCGTTTCCAGCCCGTCCGTCATCTCGCGCCAGGTCTGCTGGCCCCAGTCGCGGATGACGGCGAGATTCTCGACTCCGATACCAACCACATCGTGGTCGAGGCCAACCAGCACGTAGGTCACCGTGGCAGACGCGACGAGCTCGCCGTCGATCTCTGCTGTGGCCGATACGCGGGCACCCGAGCTGCGAATCGACAACACCTCGGCGCTCAGATCGAGCCTGGAGCCTGGACGCGCCGGACGCTTGAACTCCGCAGCGTTCACCATCGCCAGCATCGGCAGCACCTGCCGGCCGGACTCGTGCTGCACCGACTGCTGGACGAGCCGGCCTCCGAGTTGAGCCATCGACTCGAGCAGCAGGACGCCGGGCTCCACCGGGTAGCCGGGCATGTGGTCCCGGTAGTACTCGGCGTCCGGCGACAGCATCCGGTACCCCCGGGCCCGCTTGCCGGGTTCGAGTGCGACGATCTTGTCCACCAGAACGAATCGCACGTCCGAGATCCTCCGCTTGGCGTGGAACGGTTTGGAGCAGCCACCAGGGCCGCCGGCGGAACAGTCCTCGACAGAGGGGACCGGTCGATCGTAGCACACTGTACCGATTGACTTGTCCGGCCGCGTCGGTCAGAATTTAGCGTTCGGATCGTTGACGGGGTTCTCAGACCTATGACTGAACTTGATCAGCTCGAGCGCACGGTGATCGAACTCATCGCGCAGAAGAAACGCATACCGGCCGAATCCATCACCCTCGACTCGACGTTTCTCGATCTGGGCATCGATTCGCTCGATGGCATGGACCTGCTCTTCAACTTCGAGGAGACATTCAAGCTCACGATTCCGGACGACGTCGCGCAGCAAATGAGGAGCGTGCGCCAGGTGACCGAGGCGCTGCGCACCGCCCTGGCCAACAATCCACAGCCTTCAGCCAACTGACATGCGTCGGGTCGTCATCACAGGACTCGGAGCCGTCTCCGCGCTCGGCGTTGGTGTCCCAGCTCTCTGGGAGGCGCTGGCGGCGGGCCGCAGCGGCGTTCGCCCCGTCACGGTGTGCGACACGTCGCTGCTGACACGGCCGATTGCCGCCGAGGTGCCTTCCTTCGACCCGGCCGCCTACATCACTCCCGATCAGCAACTGCTGTTCGATCGATTCGCGACCTTCGCGACGGTGGCCGCCAACGAGGCCTGGAAGCAGGCGGGGTTGATGCTGACCGACGAGGAGCGGACCCGGACCGGTGTCGTGATCGGCACGGGCGGCGGCGGCGTCACGCGGCAGGACGAGGCCTACCGCGATCTGTACGACAGGAAGCTCAGCCGATCGCATCCGTTCACGATCCCGCGGGTCATGAACAACGCGGCTGCGTCACACATCTCGATGCAGTATCGCATCCAGGGACCGACGCTGTGCATTTCCACCGCCTGCTCGTCGGCCTCGCACGCCATCGGCGAGGCGTCCGAGATGATCCGAGCCGGCCGTGCCGACATCATGGTGGCGGGCGGGAGCGACGCGCCGATCACGCCGGGCGTGGTGAAGGCCTGGGAAGGCATGCGCGTGCTCGCGCCGGGCGGGGACGATCCCGCGGCGGCCTGCCGGCCGTTTTCGCTCGACCGCCAGGGCCTGGTCCTCGGTGAAGGCGCCGGCGTGGTCATCCTCGAAGAACGAGAGCGCGCGATCCGCCGCGGCGCGGTGATCTTCGCCGAACTGGCAGGGTACGGGGCGACGGCTGACGCCGGCCATATCACGGCACCCGGTGTCGACGCGCCGGCGCGCGCGATTCGGCAGGCGCTCGACCAGGCGGGGCTGCTGACGACGGATATCGACTACGTCAACGCGCACGGCACGGCCACGCGCCTGAACGACTCGACCGAAACGACCGTCCTCAAGACGGTGTTCGGCGACCACGCGCGGCGGTTCGCGGTGAGTTCGACCAAGTCGATGCACGGCCACATGATGGGAGCCTCGGGCGCCGTCGAACTGATCGCGACGATCATGGCGATCCAGAAGGGACTCGTGCCGCCGACGGCCAACTACCGTCAGCCGGACCCCGAGTGCGATCTCGACTACGTCCCCAACCGGGCGCGCGAAATCACCGTCAGCGCCGCAATCTCCAACTCGTTTGCCTTCGGCGGGTTGAACGCGGTGCTGGCCGTCAAGCGGGCGTAGCGGCAACGCGCTAGCCGGACTTCCCTACCTGCGCGTTCGCTTCCAACTCGGCCAGATACTGCAACGCGGCTTCCGCGATGTCGGTGTCGCGCGTCTGGGGAATCGTGGCGGGATCCTCGCGCGGAATCGGCAGGCGTGTGATGATGTCCGCAAAGACGTCGAGCGCGCGCTGCAGGTGTTCGCGCGTGTGCGCCGGCGTCACGCTGGTGCGAATGATGGCATGCCCCTTCGGCACCGCGGGATACATCGCGGGCGTCGTGAAGAGTCCCATCTCGAACGCCTCGCGGCACACCTGGAACGCCAGCGTTTCCGATCCGATGAACAGCGGGACGATCGGCGTCCGGCTGCCGAGCGTGTGATACCCCAGCGCCTCGACCCCCTCCCTGAAGAAGCGCGCGTTGTCCCACATCTGATCGAACAGGTGGGAGTCACGGCGCATCACGTGCAGGGCCGCCAGTGCCGCCGCCGCCGATGCCGGCGGCAGCGCCGCCGAGAAGATCAGCGTGCGCACGCTGTGTCGCAGGTACTCGATCACGGCGCGGTCGCCCGCCAGGAAGCTGCCGATGCTCGCCAGCGACTTGCTGAACGTGGCGAATAGCAGGTCCACGTCCTTCGTCACGCCCTGGCTGTCCGCCGTCCCGCGGCCCTGGTTGCCCAGCACGCCGAATCCATGGGCGTCATCCAGGTACAGGCGGAACCCGAACCGGCGCTTGAGCTCGACGATGGCCGCCAGGTCGGCCACGCGGCCGGTCATCGAGAAGACGCCGTCGGTGACGACCAGCGCATTCTCCCATGTGGACCGATACGACAGCTTGCGCTCGAGGTCGGCGACGTCGTCGAACAGGGCGATCCGGGCGTGCGACAGTCGCGCGCCGTCGAACAGGCTGGCGTGATTCTCCGCGGCCAGGAAGATGATCGAGCCCGCCGGGGCTCCGAGCAGGCCAAGCGTACCGATGTTCGCCAGGACACCGGAGGAGAACACGACGGCTTCCTCCTTCCCGGTGAACTCAGCCAACTCCGCTTCGAGTTGCTCGTGCAGGTCGAGGTTGCCGTTGAGGAAACGTGACCCCGTGCAGCCCACGCCGTAGCGGTCAATCGCGTCGTGTGCGGCCTTGACGACGTCCGGATGGTGTGTGAGGCCGAGGTAGTTGTTCGATCCGAGCATCACGACACGCCGTCCGCCCACGTCGACGACCGGACCGTCGGACGAGCGCACGACGCGGAAGTACGGATAGAATCCGGTCGCTTTGCCCAGCATCGACTCGAGGTAGTTCAGCGCCGGTTCGAAGATGTCCATCCGGTCCTACTCCGAGTGGGAGTCGGCGCCCGAGAGCCCGCGCAGCACGCGCCCGGCCCGGGCCCGCGCGTAGATGAGCTGCGATTTCACGAGGTGACCGATGAGCTTCGCGCGCGTCGTCACGCCGCGGGGGCGCAGCAGAATGCCCGCTTCATAGTACTCCCGGACGCGCACACGCTGCAGCTTGCCACTGGTGGTCTTGGGAATCGTCCCCGTCGGCGCGACGATCACCTCGTCAACCGGCACCCCGGTCAATTCGAGGACGCGGCCCCGCACGCGGCGGGCCAGATCCTCGACCGGCTGCCCGTTGGAGGGCTCGACCACCACGACAATGCGGTCACCACCGTCGACCGTACGCGCGCCAAAGGCGACGACGCGCCCTCTCTTCACGTCGCCCACATCGGCGGCCGCCTGTTCCAGATCCTGCGGGTAGTAGTTGCGGCCGTTGATGATGATCGTATCCTTCTGCCGGCCGCAGACATACAGCTCGCCGTCTGCGAGGTAGCCGAGGTCGCCCGAATGCAGCCACCCACCCGCCAGCGCCTCCATCGTCAGTTCCTCGCGATCGAGATAGCCGCGGAAGACCGACGGCCCCTTCAGGAGGATGTGACCCACGTGACGGTCGGGCAGCGGGCGGTCGTCCGCATCGGCAATCCTGATTTCATGACCGGGAAACGGACGACCGCAACTGACCAGGTCGATGCGCCCCTGGCGGCCGCCAGTCGCTGCCACCGCCACTCGCTCCGACGACAGCCGGGGGCCGTCCACGTGGTCCACGCGGACGCCACGCCCGACCGGGGGAAACGATACCGCGAGCGTGTGCTCGGCCATCCCGTAGCAGGGAAAGAACGCATCGGCGTTGAACCCCACTGCGGCAAACTTCTCGGCAAATGCGGCAAGCGTGCGGGCGAGTACGGGCTCGGCCCCGCAGCCGGCGACCCGCCAGCTCGAGAGGTCCAGGCCTTCCATCTCGCGCGGCTGCACCCGGCGGACGCACAGTTCGTACGCGAAGTTCGGCGCGAAGCTGATCGTGGCGCGGTCCCGGGTGATGGCCCGCAGCCACGACGAAGGCCGCTTCAGGAACGCGAGCGGCGACACGAACGTCGTGCGACAGCCGGTGTAGAGCACCGTGAGCGCCATCCCGATCAGGCCCATGTCGTGGAACAGCGGCAGCCAGGACACACCCCGGTCCGACGATGACATGTCGAGGCCGCCCGGTCCGCTGATCGCCAGCACGTTCTCCGCCAGATTGCGGTGCGTGAGCACGACGCCCTTCGGATCGGACGTCGACCCGGAGGTGAACTGCAGGAAGGCGGGGGCGTCGAGGTCCACGCGGGGCGGCGATTCGAGGCGCGGTCCCCTGAGGCGGTCGACGGCGAGGACGGTCCTCACCGACGGTGCGTCGGCCTGCAGGCCACCGAGCACGCGCCTCAGCTGACCGGTCGTGACGATGGCGGCGGCCCGGCTGACCCGTACCGAGGGCGCGGTCGACCGGAGATAGGCGTCCAGCTGGTCGGTCCGAACCGGTGGATAGAGCGGAGCGGGAATCAGGCCGGCGCACGACGCACCGAGAAACGTCGTCAGGAAGGCTCGCGCCTCGGGAACGATCACCGCGATCGTCTCTCCGGGACGGAGTCCGGCCTCCCGCAGGGCCCCTCCCACCAGGAGCGCCTCGTCCCGCAACTGCGCGAACGTCTGGCGGTCCTCCTCTTTCAGGTCTTCCGTCAGGTATCCGTAGCTGCCGGCGGTCTCGGCCGCCGCGACCAGGGCTTCAGGTAGCGTTGGCAGTGACATCAAGGCCGGGACTCGGCGAGAAGCATACGCACGCAGGCCACCGCCTCGCCAACCGTCTGAATGCGCGGCACCTGCTCGATGGGCACGGTGATGCCGAACTGGTCCTCGAGTTCGGCGACGAACTCGAGCGTTTGGAGCGAATCAAATCCCAGGTCAGCCGCCAGGGCGCTCTGCGCTCCAAGGTCCACAGGCCGGCGGCAGACACGGCGGAGCACCGTCAGCACTTCGTGGCCGATGGTATCAGTCTCCGGATTCGTCATCGATATTCGAAATCCTAACGGAATGCGCCCATTCTCGCAACCGCGGTGGCGGCTGGACGAGCCGGGCGTCCACGCTGTCACGGGGGGAACGCACCTGATGTGCGACGCGATCTGGAAGCGGTCCACAACGAACGCCCGCCCAGCAAGGCTACCACGACTGCGCCGGCCGCGGTGCCAAAACCGTACGAAATCGCCCGTTCGGCTGCCGTGACGGCTGCCGCCGTCGGACCGTCGACGCCGAACGCGAGGAGCCCGGCCACCAGCCCCCCCTCGACCGCGCCGAGGCCGCCCACGGTCGGCACGAGGCCCCCGAGCATCGTCAGGATCGACAGCGCGGCGACTTGGGTCGGTGTGAGCACCACGCCGAACGCGAGCGCGACGCACAGGAGCCGCAGCACGTCCTGCAGCCACAGCAGGGACGAATAGCCGACGCCGGTGGCAAACACGCCCAACGTAATCCGGTCGAGCGCCAGGCGCTCGCGCCATCCCGCGAGCCAGCCTCTGGCCTTCCGGAGTTGGCGAAGGCCCAGGATAGCGAGCGCGAGGACGAACACGATGACGAACGCGATCGCGAGGGTCCGCGACCGCGACGACAGGTCCCGCACGGCAACCAGCGACATGACGGCGAGCACCGAGATCGGTGGAACCTCGGACAGACGGTCCCAGACGGCCGCGATCGTCGCCTGCTGCCACGTAGTGGCTCCGGCCGCGCGCACGAGCGCAATTCGGCAGACCTCACCCCCGACCCGACTGGACGGCGTGAGGTTGTTGACCGAAATCCCGCCGAGCGTCGCCAGCGTCGCTCGCAGGACGCTGACCCGGCCGCCCACCGCGCAGAGGAATCCCCGCCACCGCGCCCCGACCATGAAGAGGCTGACGATGTAGAGGCCGAGCGCGGCCAGTATGTACACCGGCCGGGCGGTGCCGAGTTTCGCAACGCTACTGACGATCGTCTGCCACAGTGCCAACCGAGCGCCTCCCGTCGGCCGGGGAAATCAGCAGGCCGGCCAAAATGCTATCATTGGAAGTTCGCCCTGCCGAGCGAAAGGCTGGATACTTGAGTTTGCTGCGGCCCCGGTTCTTCGTAGCCCTCGTTGGCCTGCTGGTTCTGCTCGCGTCCCCGCGTCATGCACACGCCCGAGTCCCGCCTGCCCCGGATGGACCCGCCACGGCGATTGCAGGAACGATCACGACGCTCGATGGCAAGGTGCGCCTGCCCGGCGTCGTCGTGTCGGTCTCGACGCTGGCCGGCGTGGCCGCGGGTGAGGCGGTCACCGACGAGAAAGGTCAGTTCCGCATCGAAGTTCCGGCCGCCGGGCGCTACCGGGTGAAGGCGACGATTGAGGGTTTCCACCCGGGCGAGCTGACGATCGAGATGACCGCGGGTGCGACCCAGAAGGCTGACTTCGATCTGCGATTGTTCGAGATCGAGCAGCGCGTGGATGTCACGCCGACCGACGACACCCCGATGAACCTGGCCAAGCCCCTCAGCCCGGCCGAACGGATCGATGGCAAGGACATGGCCGGCTCATCCATCAGCGCGGGAAGCGTCGCCGGCGAGCTGCGGTGGCTGCCCGGCGTTTCGCCGTACGGACGCGAGTGGGCGATCAAGGGTGGCCGGCCCAACCAGATTGGCCTGCAAGTCGAAGCCGCACAGGTCGTCGATCCGGCGGCGGGGACGAGCCCGGTCCAGCTGCCGGGGGATGCGGTCAGCTCGATCCAGGTATTGGCCAATCCGTATTCGGTCGAGTTCGGTCGCTTCTCATCAGGCGTCATCGTCGTCACCACGCGGACAGGTGCGAACAAGTGGTCGGCGACCGTCAACAACTTCATCCCGGGCCTGGTGATCGACCGCAACAATCCTTTCAAGCCGATCGGCTTCGAGTCGATCGACCCGCGGGTGGCGGTTGGCGGTCCGATCCTCAAGCAGAAGCTGTTCCTCGCGCAGAGCACGCAGTATCGCTACATGTCGAACGAGGTGGGAAGCCGGCCGCAGGACGAGCGTTCGGTCAGCAGGAGCCTGAGTTCCTTCACGCGCCTGGACTACGTGCTGAGCGACCGTCACACGCTGACGGGCACCTTCGCGCTGTCGCCGGAGAACTCCGACTGGGTGAACCTCAATACCTTCACGCCTCCCGGGGCGACGGCCAACCTGATGCAGCGCGTCTACCGCGGAGGCTTCAGCACGATGTCGCAGCTCCCGCACGCGCTGGTGCTCGAAACGCTGGCTCACCTGACCAAGTATCGGTCGGGGGTGGAGGGCCACGGCGCGGCAACCGAGATGACCACGGCGCCGAGCGGGATGTCGGGCACGTATTTCGGGAAGCAGGACCGGGAGTCGGATGCCTGGCAGGTGAGCAGCATCATGTCGGGGTTCGTCAACGGCTTCACGGGGCAACACCTGCTGAAGGCGGGCATCGACGTGCTCCACGCGGGCTACACCGGGCTCCACGAGATGCTGCCAATCAACGTGCTCCGCCAGGACGGCACGCTGACGCGTCGTCTGACGCAGGCGCCGAGCCGGCTCACGTACGAGGCGACAGATGCCGCGGTCTTCTTCCAGGACCGCTGGCATCTCGCCAACCGCCTGCTGCTCGAGCTGGGCGTGCGGATCGAGCGCGACGGCGTGTTCGAGCGGACGAACCTCATCCCGCGCGTCGGCGCGGCGTTTGCGCTCAACAAGAGCCACAACGCGGCCATCCGTGGCGGCTTCGGGTACTTCTTCGAGCGCACGCCGACGCTGGCAGGTGCGTTTGGACAGCAATCGGACCTCGTCGAGACCCCGTTCTTCGCCGACGGCCGCAGTCCGGGCGTTCCGGTCACCTACGTACACGCGCTCGGAAGCAACCCCAAGACACCGCGGAGCACGACCTGGAACCTTGGGTACGAACACCGCGTCAAGCCGTGGCTGTCGATCCGCTTCAACCACCTGCAGCGTGAGGGGAGCCACGAGCTGATGCTCGACTCCGGCCAGCAGGGCCCCAACGGATGGATTCAACTCGAATCGAGCGGACGGTCCCGCTACCGCGACACCGAGGCCGGCGCGCACATCAAGCGTGGGACCATGTTCGAAGTGGATCTGTCGTACACCCACTCGTCGTCTGAAGCCGACCTGAACGATGCGTACGGCTACTACCTGAACACGATTCGCGATCCGTTCGTCCGCCCCAACCAGTACGGGCCGACCGACACGGATGCTCCACACCGCTTCGTGATGCGCGGGCGGGCGATGGCGGGCGACAACCTGTCGTTCGAGTGGGCTGGCGAGCTCAGAAGCGGGCGGCCGTGGTCGGCCGTGAACGAGCAGATGGAGTTCGTGGGAACGCGAAACGGCAGCCGATACCCCCGCTACGGCACCCTCGACGTGGCTGTCGAACGGAGGTTCCGGATCGGCAAGTTCCAGCCGTGGATCGGCGTGATGTTCATCAACGCCCTCGACCGGTTCAACCCGGTGGACGTCCAGCGCAACATCGGCTCGCCAGATTTCGGCACCTTCTACAGTTCGAGCATCCGGCAGATCCGCTTCACCGTCCACTTCCGGCCGTAGGACCCGGATTCCGCCGAAATGTAGGGGGGGCGACGACCGCATTCGATTAGAATAGGCGGAGTCATTCCTGCCCCCTTTTCAGGATGCCATCATGAACGTATTCGTCCTCAACTGCGGCAGTTCCTCGCTCAAGTTCCAGATCATCGAAACCGATGCCGACCTGATCGAGAAGGACGGCGACCGGCAGCTGGCGAAGGGCCTGGTCGAACGAATCGGAAGCGAGGCGATTATCAGCTTCCAGATCGGCGACCAGCCGGCGTTCAAGGGCGCCGCGCCGCTGCGCGACCACAAGGCGGCGCTTGCGTACGTCATCAAGTGGATGACGGCGCCCGAGACCCACATCCCGGGCATCAGTGGCCTGGAGGACATCCACGCGATCGGCCACCGCGTGGTGCACGGCGCCGAGCGGTTCAAGGGCTCGCACCTGATCGACAAGGCCGTCATCGCCGGCCTGCAGGAATGCATCGACCTGGCGCCGCTGCACAACCCGGCGAACCTCAAGGGCATCTACGCGGCAACCGAACTGTTCGGCGCGGCCATGCCGCAAGTGGCGGTCTTCGACACGGCCTTCCACTCGACGATGCCGGAAACGGCGTATCTCTACGCGATCCCCTACCAGCTCTACCGCCGGTTCAAGATCCGCAAGTACGGCTTCCACGGGACGTCGCATCGCTACATCGCGTTCCGCTACCGCAAGCTGTCCGGCAAGCAGCGGAAGGACACGAACATCATCACCGTGCACCTGGGGAACGGCTGCTCGGCGTGCGCGATCAAGGGCGGCAAGTCGGTGGATACCTCGATGGGCATGACGCCGCTCGAGGGCCTCATGATGGGCACGCGCAGCGGCGACATCGACCCGGCGGTCATCGAGTTCCTGATGCACAAGGAAGGCACGAGCATCGACGAGATCTTCTCGACGCTCAACAAACGGTCGGGCCTGCTCGGCATCTCGGGGCTGACCAACGACATGCGCGACCTCGAGTCAGAGGCCGAGGAGCACCAGGACCGGCGCGCGCTGCTCGCCATCGACATGTTCTGCTACCGGGTCAAGAAATACATCGGGTCGTACATGGCGGCCATGAACGGCACCGAGGCGATCTGCTTCGCGGGCGGTATCGGCGAGAACGGGCCCATCATCCGCAAGCGGATTCTCGCCGACATGGATTGGCTTGGCATCGAGATCGACGACGCGCGGAACGAGAAGGCGATCCGCGGCAGGGAGATGTTGATCAGCTCCGACAAGAGCCGCGTCCCGGTCTACGTCATTCCGACCAACGAGGAGTTGATCCTCGCGCGCGACACCGTGCGCGCCGTCAAGTCGCTGCCGTTCCCGTGCTAGCCGGACGCTGTCGCGTCCGCACTGGAGGCTGTCGAAGGGGGAATCGCCCTTCTCCCTTCTCAGTTCCCGGTTCTCGATTCTCACTTCTGAATTCCGGCTTCTAACTCCTAACTCCTAACTCCTAAGTTCTAAGTTCTAACTCCTATGGAAAACGCCTTCACCAAGGGAATCCGCACGAACGCCGCGGCCAGGTGCCTGAAGGCCGCGCTGCCGGATGCCGAGGACGTGCGCGTCCTCCAGACGGCCGTCATTCTCCGCAACCAGAAGATCGCCCAGCCGGTGCTCGTCGGCACCGAGGCGAAGCTCCGGGCACTGGCCGCCGCCAGTGCGATCGACCTGGCCGGCGTGGAAATCGTCGACCCGCAGACCAGCCCGTGGCGCGAGGAGTTCACGTCACTCCTGTTCGAGAAGCGCAAGGCCAAGGGCATGACGCGCGAGCAGGCGGCCGCCCTCGTTGCGACACCGCTCTATTTCTCCGGGCTCATGCTCGAGACCGACAAGGTCAAGGTCACCGTCGGCGGCAACATATCTTCCACCGGGGATGTGATCCGCGCGGCCATCTACACCGTGGGCGTCGCACCCGGCATCTCGATTGTCAGCAGCTACTTCATCATGGTGCTGACCGACGGCCGGATGCTCTGCTTCGCCGACTGCGCCGTCAACCCGGACCCGAACGAGGTGCAGCTCGCCGATATCGCCATCAGCTCGGCGAAGAACTTCCAGGCCGTCACCGGCCTCGAGCCTCGGGTGGCGATGCTGTCGTTCTCGACCAAGGGCAGCGCCACGCACCCGCTCGTCGAGAAGGTGCAGAAGGCGACGGCCATCGTCAAAGAGAAGGCGCCCGACCTGATGGTGGACGGCGAGATGCAGGCCGACGCGGCGCTGATTGCCTCGATCGGCGAGCGGAAGTGCAAGGGGTCGCCGGTGGCCGGACGCGCGAACGTCCTCGTCTTCCCCGACCTCAACGCGGGCAACATCGGGTACAAGCTGACCGAGCGGATTGCGGGCGCCGAGGCCGTCGGTCCGGTCGTGCAGGGGCTCAAGAAGCCGTACTGCGATTTGTCTCGCGGCTGCAGCGTGGATGACATCGTCAACGTGGTGGCGATCTGCAGCCTGATGGCGGACTAGGGACAACCACAGCGGCGGCGCACCCAGTGGTGGCGGGCCTCCCCGCCTTCGCCGAACGGCTTCGGCGAGGCAGGTCGTGCCCGCCTCACTCCGACAGCAACTTCCCCACCAATGCCCGCACGGGCGTGGCTCGCCAGAGCGCCAGCAGCGCGACTCCGACCACGACGCCCATCACGAGATAGCTCAGCGCTGAGTACCAGTGCGACGTGTCGAATGTGAGGGCGAACGAACCCGTCAGGTTCGTGGCCAGCACGGAAGCCACCAGTGTCAGCAGACCCAGGCGGACGAGGCCGAACAGCAGCAGGCCGACGATCGCCGCCCCCACGCCCACCTGCAGCCCGTTCCCGACCACGCCGCCCGCATTGTTCAGGCCGAAGAAGAGCGTCACCAGCCCGACGGCAATCCACCGGCGCCGCACGAGCAGCGTGAGAAAGAAGAGCCCGAGGAGAACCCCCGTACTCAACATGACCGCTTCGGTCGAACGGGCGAACATGACGGCCACGGCAAAGCGGAGTCCGTCGAGCGAACCGGTCTCGATGTCGGTCGGGGTGTTGGAGAGCTGTGCATTGACCGCGAACAGGACCTGCGCGAGCACGCCCAGTGCGCAACCGACGAGCACGTCGCGTCCGACGAGCGGATCGCGCCAGCGCCCGGCGAGGAGCCGGTTCCATGAGATCAGGGTGTGCGGCCACTGCCGCCGGACGTACGGCTCGAGGGCCAGGTACCCCACCCAGAAGAGCGCGGCGAAGAGCAGCGCGCGCGACAGCGTGTAGAAGACGAGAATGAGGATGGAGTTGAGGCTGGCGTCGACGTCCGATCCGATGAGCCCCTTGACGAAGACCAGCCCGACCAGGAAGAAGGCGACCCGGAACGCGCCCCGCCGATCGCCGCGGCCGAGCCGCGCGTTCCGGACGGCCAGCAGCCCGGCGCCACCCATGAGGGCGAAGAAGACCACCGGCACCACGACGTCGTTGAACCACCGGCGCTGAGGCACCGATGGTCGGGTGTGTTCGGTCCAGGGTTCGATGGTTCGGAAATAGACGATCCGTCCACCGAGCGAGGCGGCCTCGAGCCGCACGCGTGTGCCGGGCATCTCCGGATAGGAGCCAACCCACGCCACGCGCGTGTCGGCAAACGACGGTGGCGTCCATTCGGACGTCGCCGCCGTGAACGTCGCGGGGTCGAGGGCGGCCTCCCGGAACAACGGCGACCAGTCGGTTGGCGGCGCAATCGCCGCGCCTTTGTCCGCCTCGGGCGGCACGACCGAGAATCCACGCAGCCGGCCCATCGGGTCGAGCACGACCTCGATCATGCCGGGAACGACTGGCGCGGGGTCGGACGGCGTCACCCGCCCGCCCGTCTGGAAATCGCTGGTCCGTAGCGGCACCGGGCTCTCCCGGTACCAGAAGAGGACGACCGGCGGCCGCCCCTTGCGCACCTGGTCGCGCGGGAAGGTGCCTTGGCGTTCGAGGTGCACCATGTACTGAGCGTGCCCGAAGCCGGACGAGACATGGGCAGGCAGACCGGGATACCCGAGCGCCTGCGACACCTGCCGCCCGCGATCGCGCAGCACCTCGGGCGGCCTCGGCATCGGCACGAGGCGAACGACCTGCGTATCGGCGAAAAGGAACGTCATGGCGATCAGGCCGGCGACCACGACGCCCACGAGGCCGAAGCCGGCCAGCGGCGGGAGGAAGCCGATCTCGCCGGCGGCGGCCACCAGCTCGGGCGACGGCGTTTCGCCGCGAGCGATCGCGGCCGCCAGCGGGTCTCCACCAGGCAGCGCGGCGGAGACGGACAGTGCGGACGCCGGTCGATCGACGGGGTCTTTCTCCAGGCAGCGCCCGATCGCCTTCTCGATGGCGGGATCCAGTTCGCCGACGAGCGTGGTCATGCTGGAAGGGCGCTGCTCACGGTGCTGGCGGGCGAGTTCGGCGACCGTTCGGCCGCTGACCACCGGCTTCCCCGTGAACAACTCGTAGAGGACGAGACCCAGAGCGTAGATGTCGCTTCTGACGCTGGCCGGCACGCCCTGGAACTGCTCGGGCGCCATGTAGGCTGGCGTTCCCGCCAGCTCGGCGCCATCCGCTCCGCCGGCCGCCGCCCCGGCCAGGCCGAAATCCGCCAGCCGCACGTGCCCCCGGCCATCGATCATCACGTTGGCGGGCTTGAGGTCGCGGTGGAGCACGCCGCGGTCGTGGGCAGCCGCCAGCCCCGCACACAGCTGCCGTGCGATTTCCACGCCCTTGTCCTGGGGCAAGCGGCCGATGCGCCGGAGCAGCGAGGCGAGGTCCTCGCCATCGATGTACTCCATCGATAGGAAGTGGTCGCCCGCCACCTCGCCGATGTCGTACACCCGGCAGACGTTGGGATGCGACACCTCTCGGGCGGTCCGGACCTCGTCGCGAAACCTGGCAAGGCGTCCGGCGTCGCGCGACAGATCGACCGGCAGGAACTTGAGGGCGACCGGCTGCGCGAGCATCAGGTCGTCGGCGCGGTACACCTCGCCCATCCCACCGCGGCCGAGCAGGCCGATGATGCGGTAGCGGCCGGCCAGCACGGTGCCAGGCACGAACCGGCCGGCGGCGATCGGGCCCGAACCCGACCTCGGGGCCGGGCCGGTGACGGCCGGCTGGGATGGCGAAACGCACGGGGCGGCGCCAGCGCCCATTGTGAGCCCCTCATCGTCTCCCAACGCTGCCGCGGCGGCCGCCGGTGACGGGGTGGTGACGGGCAGCACGTGGCCGCACGACGGACAGAACCGGGCCGACTCGACGTTCAGCGACGAACAGGACGGACAGGTTCGAGACATCCCGCGAATTCTAGTCGCACGGCGTGGGCCAGTCGAGCGCCGACTGATCTGATTCATCGACTGACTCAGTTCATCGACTGACTTGCCTCGCCGACCGACTCGGTGTGAAGATCCCTCCAATGTCCTTCCGGCTGCTGAGCGTCGTCGTCCTGTGCTCGTCACTCGTCGTGGGCGCCTGCGGACGTAACTCGTCGCCGTCTGCCCCGTCGTCCACCTCCGGGCCGACCACTCCCCTGCCGTCGCTCGAGTCGATGCTGGCCGACAAGGTGCTCGGGCAGAGCCAGGCCCCGGTGACGATCATCGAGTACTCGTCGCTCTCCTGTCCCCACTGCGGCGACTTTCACGTGAACACGCTGCCGCTGCTGAAGACTGGCTATCTGGACACAGGGAAGGTGAAGCTGATCTACCGCGACTACCCGCTCGACGGCGTCGCGCTCTCGGCGTCGATGATCGCCCGATGCAGCGGGGACCGGTATTTCGGCGCCCTCGAACGGCTCTACCAGTCTCAGTCCACGTGGTCGCACTCAAACGACTGGGTTGGCGCGCTGAAGCAGACGGTTGCGCCGATCGGCATGACCTCCGCGGACGTCGATGCCTGTCTCGCCTACCGGGAGTTGCAGAACGGGATCCTGGGGATGAGCGATGTCGGGACGAACGAATTCGGCGTGCGCGCCACGCCGACGCTGATCATCAACGGCCAGAAGTATGAGGGCGCCCCGGCATGGTCGGACCTCGAGGCGATCCTGAGGAATCTCGGGGCGTGAAACGGGGCGAGGGGCCGTCCCCTCGCCCCGGTCCAACGGCCGAAGTGCCGACCCTTCTCTAGAACCGCACGCCGAAGTTCAAGCGGAACGTACGCGGCGTCTGGTAGGCGTTAGCCGACAGCGGCTGACCGAACGCCACTGGATTGCCTGCCAGGTCCTTACTCGTCGTCCCCGGATCCATCACGTAGTTCACGCCCGCGACCGGGGTCGTGGAGAAGGCGTTGAACGCCACCAACCCTTTGATGGTGCCAGCCGACGCCGCGGTGAACACGTTCTGGTTCAGGCTGCCCGTGCCCGTCCAGGCCGCCCGGTTGAACACGTTGAGCAACTGGCCCTGCCAGAACGCCTCGACCTTACCGAAACGATACGAGTAATTGAGGGACAGATCCGTCCGGATGTTCCAGTCGCCACGGTACGCGTCGCGCGCCGTGAAGAAGTACGTCACCGTCGACCCGCCCTGCGGGGTCGAGTAGCCGGGGTTCGTGACGAACGGCCGCATGTCGATGCCGGCCGATGCGCCCCACGGCGACCCGCTGTTGACCATCTGCAGCACACCGACGCCGAGCCTGCCAAAGCGGCCGAGTGGCCTGTCGTAGTTCGCGTAGATCCGGCCACGATGCCGCTGGTCTGAACTGAGGTCCCCTTCGGGATAGTTCCACGTCGGGTCCTTGTATTCCATGTACTGATTGGCGCCGGTCCGGATCGGGCCGCTGCCCGAGTTCTCGCCTTCGACGGTGCCGCGGTTCTCGGCGATCGTCCAGTTGCCGCCGAGGTTCAGACTCCGATTGACGCGCCAGGACACCTGGGTGTTGATGCCCCAGTACCGACGCCACACGGAACTGGTGTTCTGCACCAGCGTGAGGTCGTACTTCGCGCCGCTGACCGGATTGGTCGCCTTGCCGGTGACCATGCTCGTGAAGTTGCCGTAGAAGTTCGAGGCGGGGCGATACGACCCGTCCACCCGCAGCAGCACGCGACCGAAGTTGTGACTCATGCCGGCCATGAACTCGGTCATGTACTGCGCCTTCAGGTCCCCGCCGATCTTGGTGCTCAAGCCCGGAATCGTGACCGCCACGAGGTTCGGATTGTTCGCGCCGCCCTGCGCATCCCACCACGCGAAGAGGGTCGGCAGCGCCTGGTCCGGGGTCAGGTACGGTCCGCTCGCTGCCGTGTTGACGGTCGATCCCTGGTAGTACCACTGGTACAGCGCGGGCTGGCCCCCGGCCGAACCGGCATCCGCGACGCTGTTCGCCATGCCGGCAACGTACCGCGCGTACGCGCCAAACACCGTCGTCTTGCCGTCACCTTTCGGATCCCATGTCATCGAGAGCCGTGGGCTGAAGGTCGCATCCTTCGCAACCTCCGCGCCGCTGCTGTCGATGCTGCGGTTGCGGTCCCACCGGAGCCCCAGGTTGAAGCTGATGTTGTTGTTCAGGCGCCACGAGTCGTTGAAGAACCCGGAATAGGTCCAGATGTTCGTGCCCTTGGTGGGAACGAGAATCGGCCGGTAGCTGATGGTTGTCTGGCTTGCCGCCGTCGTGTTCGTGAACACCGGGTAGAAATCGCCGCCGTTCTGGATCGACCGCGGCACCGACACGATGAAGTCGCTGCCCGACTGGTGGTTGTTCGAGAAGCGATAGTCCTTGAACACGTCGACGCCGAACACGATGTTGTGCGAGCCGGCCTTCGCGGTGGACAGGAAGTAGTTGCCCTTCGCGAGGATGTCCTGGTTGTCGCGGCTCTCGCCAGTGCACACCCCGCAGAAGGTTGGTGACCAGAACACCGTCTTGGTGCGGTCCGTGAGCTGAGTGCCGAAGATCCGATCCGTGAAGCGCGACCCGTCGTTCTCCCACGCGAGATGGCGCTGCGAGTACTGCAGTTCGAAGAAGAACTTCGAGGACATGATCCCGTTGTAGTTCAGCGAGTACATGCTTTGCGGCAGACGCCGGTCGTACATCAGCCGCGGATCCATGCCGCTGAACCAGTAGTTGTGCGCGGTCGTCGCGAGGTGGAACGCCGTGCCGCGGATGTTGTGGTTCGGCGTGATTGCATAGGTCAACTTCTCTTCGAGGCGGTATTCCTTCGACGTCTGATCGTAGGGGAGCGCCGAATACGCAAACGTCCCGGAGGTCGCCGTCTTCCGATATCGGCCGTCGTGGAAGAACCAGAGCTTGTCCCTCAGGATCGGCCCACCTATGGTGTAGGTGTAAGTTGGCACAGTCACGTTCGACTTCGGTTCGCCCCACGGCGTCGTGCTGCGCCACGAATCGTTCTCGAGATTCACGCGGACCGACCCGCTGAACACGTTGCCGCCGGACTTCGTGATGGTGTTCACGACCCCGCCAGCAAACCGGCCGTACTCGGCCGACACGCTACCGGTCGTGGTGGTCGTCTCCTGGATGGCGTCCTCGACGAACAGCCCGAGCGGCTGGCCCCGCAGGTTCTCGTTGATGACGACGCCGTTGAGGAGGTAGAGACCTTCGTAAGAGAGGGCGCCCGATATGGTGACGTTCCCGCTCGGCCCTGTATTGTTGACGCCGGGCGCCAGCAGCACCGTGTCGGTCAGCGATCGGTTGGTCGGCAGCTTCTGGATCAAGTCCGACTTGTAGCTGATCGATGCGGTGGCCGTCTGCGCAAAGTTCTCGACCTTGCCGATGACCGTGACGGTTTCGCTGACCGACGCGAGCGCCAACTTCACCGCGGCGAGCACGGTTGTCTCGCCGGGTGATACGCGCTGTTCGAGCGTCGCGGTGTTGAAGCCTGCCAGCTCGAACGCGATGCGATAGTCGCCGGCGGGCAGTAGCGGCAGCACGAAGTCGCCATTGGCCGACGACACGACCGTGCGAACGCCTTGCATGTTGGCTGACGAAACCGTGATGGTGACTCCCGGGATCGCCAGCCCGTCCGGGTCGATGACCTTCCCGGAGAGAGTACCCATGGTGTTGCCCTGGCCGAAGGAGACTCCTGCCCAGGCCAGGCAACACGCAAGCGCGAAGAAGAGCACACGTTTCGACATAATCAACCCTCAACCCTCTCCACTACGTGAACAGCATTACACGACGCAAGTACTCACGCGAACGGTGCGGTCTGGGGGCTGCAGAGCGGACGGACGACAGCGGGAAAACGCGTGTTGGGCCTGGGGGGCAGCGACCGCCTATGCAAGGTGAATGCTGACGGGCGTGCCCTGGCAGACGAAAATGATACTCTTCGAATCAGGCTGAGATTCTCCGATCGCGGTCGAAATGCGCCTGAACAACTTGCCAACTACGCCACGAGAATCCCATTTCCTGAATTCGGACATCCAAACTGCCGGATCGACGCCGGTAGTAGGGCAAAGCAGGATGGTGGCGCATGCCGATGCCGCAGGGGATGTGCCGGGTATTCGTGATCTATGTCCGTCGAACAGTCAATTCCTGCCGACGTCCCCAGAATCGATGATCGCAATAATCGCCACGACTGGGGTAGAGCGGCACTTCCGGAAAAGTGGTCGATCGTTCCAACTCTCGTTCGCGGCCGCGCGTTGGTAAACCCTACCACGGCTTCTCCCACCTCGCAACTGGAGAGCAACCAAGCAGTTAGGGGGCAGGATCCGACGCCGGTGATATGCTGTCGGGCGAACGGCACAGCCTGGGAGGGACGATGGCGAGCAGTCCGGTGGTGATCGGGGTGGCGGGCGGTTCGGGTTCGGGCAAGACCACGGTCGTGAGCAGGATCATCGAGAGCCTCGGCGACGAACACGTCATCGTGCTCGAACACGATCGGTACTACCGCGACCACCCGGAGCTGCGGCTCGAGGAACGCGCCGCGCTCAACTACGACCATCCCGACTCGCTCGAAACCGGCCTGATGGTCCGGCACCTCAATGAGCTGCGCGCCGGACTGGCGGTCGAGCTTCCCCTCTACGACTTCGCGCGCCACGCCCGCCGGCATACGACGGAAACCGCCCACCCCAGCCGCGCGATTATCGTCGAAGGCATCCTGATCTTCGCGGACTCGGCACTGCGCGACCTGATGGACATGAAGATCTTCGTCGATACCGACGATGACACGCGGTTCATCAGGCGGCTGCGGCGCGACGTCGCCGAGCGCGGTCGCACGATGGAGTCGGTAATCGAGCAGTACCTCAGCACCGTGAAGCCGATGCACCTGGAGTTCGTCGAGCCGACCAAGCGCTACGCCGACATCATCGTCCCTCGCGGCGGGCACAACGCGGTCGCCATCGACATGCTGCTCACGATGATTCGGAGCCTGGCGAGCCGGTAGCCATATGCCCTTCTCACGCCCCGTCACCATCCGGTTCGATGAAGCCGATGCGCGCGGCATCCTCTTCTATGGCCGCCTGCACACGGTGGCGCACCGCGTGTTCGAGGAGTTCGTCGTGGCGGAGGTGGTGGACCGGTGGGACGACTGGTTCCTCAACGACCGCTACGTCATGCCGATCAGGCACGCGGAATCGACGTTCCACCAGCCGCTCAGGCCCGGACGAACGTATGTCGCCGAGCTGGAGGTGTCTCACCTTGGCGAGTCGTCGTTCGAGGTGGCCACACGCTTCGTCGACCGCACCGGTCCCGAGCCGGTGGTGTGTGCGGAAACGAAAGTCGTGCACGTCTTCGCCGACGCGCGGCAGTTCCGGAAGACGCCGATCCCGTCAGAGATCCGGGCCCGCCTGGAGGCCCACCTCGCGCGCCAGTAGCGCGCGCCGGCACTTGCCGAGCGGTGTCCGCGGGATCCGGTCCACCCAGACGACGCGTTGGATGCGCTCGAAGGGCAGGAGCGCTTCTTGCTCGAACTGGTCGAACGACGGCCACAATCTACCGGTGGTGAGGGGCTCGAGTCGATCCCTGCCATCGCTCGACAGCACCAGCACCAACTCGTGGCCGGCGCGCGGATGCGGCAGCGCCACGACAGCCAGATCGAGCGCCATCCCCGCAAACAGCGCTTCGCCTGCGGCCCATCGTCGCGCGTGCTCCTCGACGCGCGGCAACGAAACCACCTCGCCGAGGACTTTGACGGACTCGGATGTCCGGCCGAACACTTCCACGCCCAGAGCATCGACGCGCCCGAGGTCCTCGGTTTCGAGCCAGGCGTCCTGCTTCGGATCCCATGCGCGCACGTCGTCGCCATCCAACTCCGCGTAGCACGTCAGGAGTGACGTCCCGCGAATCGAGAGCCGCTGCGCCTCGTTCGCCCTCATCTCCGCGTGCCCGAGCACCGGAAGGACCGTCGGGACCTCGGTCGAAGACAGCGTCGCCAGCGACGCCGTGGCCACCTGCGAGCACGTCTCGGTCAGGCCGTAGCTCGGCAGGCACGGCCAGCCGAGGGCCCGGGCCCGGCGATAGAGGTCGGCATCGAGGCGTGCCCCCCCGACCACGATGGCCCGCATCGACGGCGGGGCGGCCAGACCGGCCTCGACGAGATCGTGGATCTGCGACGGGACGAGCGCGCTCAGCGTTGCCCGCGTGTCGCCAGCCTGCAGGTGGAAGTGCCGCGCGTCCCAACGCGCCGCAATCGCCGGGACCACCCGCGAGCCGGCCAGCCGGGCGCGTGCCAGAATACCGACTCCGCCGACGTGAAACATCGGCAAGGCATGCGCCCAGACATCGACGGCCGTGGCGCCGAGATGCGCGTTGACCGCGGCGGCCGAAGCGAGGAGTGCGGCCTTCGACAACGCGACCCAGCGGATCCGGCCCGGCCGATCCCGGCTGGCGCCGGAGGTCGAGATCCAGACGTGGCCGTCCAGCGTCGGCAGCCGGCGACGGGCCGCATCGAACGACTCGGGTTCGCGCCGTCGCCATTCCGGGTTGACGAGTATCAGCGAGTCGCCAGCCCCCCAGTCGATCGCGCGGTCCGCCGGATCGAAATAGAAGCCGTCGCCCATCACAGCACCAGGCCGAGGGCGACGAGGGCGCTGAACGTCAACTGCAGCAGCGACGTCTGCGCGAGGAAGATGTTGAACCGGCGGCTCGGCGGCTCGCGCCACACGCCGACCACCAGCCGGACGGCGAGCGGCAACGTCAACACCGGGAGCATCGCGGCCCACGGCCGGTCGATTCGCAGCCAGCACGCGCCGATGAGGTAAGGAAGCGCGACCAGCCCGGCAATCTCCACCCGCGCAAAGCCCTGGCCCCAGCGGGCCGCCAGCGTCCGCTTCCCCGCCTTGCGGTCGCCCACGATGTCGCGACAGTTGTTGACGGCGAGCAGCGCCGAGCTGTGGAAGCCCACCTGGAGCGCTCCGAGTTCTGCCCAGGGCGAGAGCGACTGCCCCGTCAAGACGTACGCCATGCCTTTCACGGCGGCGACGCCGAAGAACAGCAGCACGAACACTTCACCGAGGCCAAGATACGCGAGCGGGAATGGCCCGGTGGTGTAGGCGTAGCCGGCCACGATCGACAGGAGGCCGATGATCACGACGGGGGGGCCGCCGGCCACGACGAGCGGCACGCCCAACAAGATGGCCATCAGGAAGAAGAGGGCGGCGCCGAGCATCACGCGCCCGCCGTGCAGCAGGCCGCTCTGGGTGACGCGCGTCGGTCCGAGACGTTCGGCCGTATCGGCGCCTCGTTCGAAGTCCGCCGCGTCGTTGACGAGGTTCGTGGCGATCTGGATGCACAGCGCCGACGCGAGCGCCAGGGCGGACAACCAGAGCGAGACCGTCCCGGGAAGGAGCCCGACGGCCAGGCCGGTGCCGACCATGACGGGCGACAGGCTCGCCGTCAGCGTCTTCGGCCGCGCCGCGAGCAGCCACGGCCGCACCGCCCCCGTCTCGATGGCCACCATGACTACGGAAGCCTCGGGAACTTCTTGAAGTCCGGTTTCCGCTTCTCGAGGTACGCCTTCTTCCCTTCCTGCGCCTCCTCGCTCATGTAGTAGAGGAGCGTCGCATTGCCAGCCAGATCCAGCAGCCCGATCTGACCGTCGCAGTCGGCGTTCAACGCGGCCTTCAGGCAGCGAAGCGCGAGCGGCGAGTGCGCCAGCATCTCGCGGGCCCACTCGAGCGCGACCTTCTCGAGATCCGCCAGCGGGACCACGGTATTGACCAGGCCCATGTCGAGCGCCTGTTGCGCGTTGTACTGCCGGCACAGGTACCAGATCTCCCGGGCCTTCTTCTGGCCGACGATCCTCGCGAGATAGCTGGAGCCGAGTCCGCCGTCGAACGACCCGACCTTCGGGCCGGTCTGGCCGAAGATCGCGTTGTCGGCCGCAATCGTGAGATCGCACACGATGTGCAGGACGTGTCCGCCGCCGATCGCGTAGCCGGCCACCATCGCGATGACAGGCTTCGGCAGGGCGCGAATCTGTTTCTGCAGGTCGAGCACGTTCAGGCGCGGCACGCCGCCCTCGTCCAGGTAGCCCTGGTCGCCGCGCACCTTCTGATCGCCGCCCGAGCAGAAGGCCTTGTCCCCCGCGCCCGTCAGGATCACCACGCCGATCGACGGGTCCTCGCGGCACAGGGTGAAGGCGTCGATCAGTTCCGTCACCGTTTTCGGCCGGAAGGCGTTCCTGCGCGCGGGCCTGTTGATGACGACCTTTGCGATCCCGTCGTCCGTCTTGAGGAACAGGATGTCTTCGTACGTCTTGATGGCCTGCCAGCGCTCGTCGCGTGTGCTCATCGTCATGCTCCCGTCACACCATCGATCCACTCGGTGACAACCGCCGCGAACCGCGCCGGATTGTCCCACGGGACCCGATGCCCGGCATCCTGACACGAAACGAAGCGGGCGGGCACCCCGTCGCTCTCGAGGCCCCGCGCGACCGCATCGAACTTCGGGTCGTTCGCGCCGGACAGCCACAGCAACGGCCGCTGCCACGCGAGCAGCCGCCCTCGGAAATCCGGCTGGTCCGCCAGGGAGAACGCGCCGAGCGCGGCCGCCAGCACGCCTCGCGGTGCGGGCAGGTCTCCTGATCGTTGCGGCGCCGCCGAGCCAGCAAACACCGGCTGCGCGTCCCATGCGCGCCAGAGGTCCTCGGCTGGCAGGTCGCGGATGCGCTGGGCCCAGCGTTTGTCGGCTGTTCGTCGGGTCGATCGAGCAGCCTCGTCCTCGGCGTGGAAGCCCGGCTGACACGAGATGAGGCAGGCACCGTCAACGAGCGTGCGGCCGGCGCCGAGCGCGTCGATGGCCAGCGCGAGCCGCGCGCCGAACGAGTACGCGACCAGGTAGGCCGGCAGCGCGACCTGGCTCCGGGCCTGCGCGAGGCGCGCCGCGAGGACCGGGCCGACCGACGACCAGCCGGACGCCTCGGACACCACGGGCCACAGGTCGATAGCCGTGAGCCGCGCCGCGGGGAAGCACGGGACGAGCGGATCCCAATCGGAGGCGCGTCCCAGGAAGCCGTGCAGGGCGATGAGATGGTAACGAGACCCGTTCACGCGCGTGTCTCCGCCGTCAGCCGCACCCAGAACTCGCGCGTCTGGTCCTCGTCCGGACGCAATTCGATCAGAACGGCCTGGCTCTCCAGCGCAGGGGCCGAGAGATCGCACGCGTAGTCGAGCCCCCACATCGCGGCCCACGCCTCGAACCCCACGGCGTGTCGATTCTGAAAGCGCTCGCTCCGGAACATCCGGTCGAAGATCCGGCCGCCGCCGTTGTTCATCACGACGAGACGCAGGCGGTGCCGTGCGAGGTGACGGAGCGCCCAGAGGGATGGCAGATCGTAGAGCGCCGTGAGATCCCCCACGAGCGCCCAGTTGTCCCCGCCCGGGCGGGCCATGCCGAGAAACGTGGAGACCTGTCCGTCGATCCCGTTGGCGCCTCGGCTCTCGCCGATGGTCCAGCCGCGATCGTCGAAGGTCGCGAACCGATTCCACTCGCGAATCGGCTGGCTGTTGCCGACGTAGACGAACGACCCGGGCGCAACCGTCTCCGACAATCGCCGGACGAGCGCCGGCTCGCTGTCCGGGAAGGTGTGCAGCAACGCGGTTGTCGCCTGCTCGATCCGGCGGTCCCATTCGATGATCCGGCGTGTGCCCGGTCGGCCCACCGGTTCGGCGCACACGTCGGGTAATGGCAGCGGAACGTCGGAGGGAATCCTGAGGTGCGTGCCGTGGGTCAGTCCGCGCCACTCGGTGCGCGACATCGACAGCGTCGGCAGCCGGTATTTCGCCTCGAGGTCGCGCCAGACGCGCCACGACGGGATCTCCCCAACGCGGATGACGGCGTCGAACAGGCCGGCGCTCAGGCCGCGCTCGGCGGCGGCGTCGCCGCTCCGGAGCGCGATCGCGCCGAGGCTGTGCCTCAGGTGCGAACTCGCCTCCGCCAGGACCGGCGCCTGCAAACCGGTGGCGAACGCGTGGACGCGCTCGCGGTCGTCCGCCCGGTGCAGCGCACCCAGCATCACCAGCGGCGCGCGGATCGTCGAGAGGAAGCCCTCGACCTGACGAACGTGTGCCTCGCACGGGCGAGACGCCCGAGCCACTGGCGCTGCCGCGGCCTCGCACGGGCGAGACGCCCGAGCCACTCGCGCTGCCGAGGCCTCGCACGGGCGAGACGCCCGGGCCACTCGTGTCTCAGTGGCCGCGGGCACCGACTCGGCAGCCGCCGGCCTCGGTGCCCGCTGACTCGGCTGCCAGCCGCCCAGCAGCGGCTCGTCGAAACAGACGTTGACGTGCGCCGGCCCGGCGCACGTGTCGATCGGCCAGTTGTCACCCGGCGCGTCGAGATCGACGAACGTCCGTGCGTACACCCCGAAGAGGCGCGCCTGCTCGATCGTCTGCGGCGCCCCGGTCCCGCGGTAGATCTTCGGGCGGTCGGCGGTGACGGCCACGAGCGGAAGGCCCGAGTAGGAGGCTTCGACCATCGCCGGCAACAACTCGGCAGCCGCGGTTCCAGAGGTGGTGACGACCGCCGTCGGCGTCTCGTCGCGCCGAGCGCGCCCGAGCGCGAAGAAGGCGGCGCTGCGCTCCTCGAAAAACGACAACACCTCGGCGGGCACGTGCTCGAGCACTTCGACGAGCGGCGCGTTCCGCCCGCCAGGACACAGGCAGAAGGTGCGGACACCGGCGGCCAGCAACCGCTCGACGACCTCGAGCGCCAGCGCCTGGTTCACGCCTAGACCTCCCACAGCGCCCTCACGGTCTCGACCTTGTGCAGGATCTCCTCCCACTCGTCCTCATACCGGCTCTGCGGCACGACTCCGCACCCCGCCCAGATCTCCAGCCGCCCATCACGGTACTGCAGGTTCCGGATCGCGACCAGGCAGCGTCCTCCACCCGACGGCAACCGCAGGCCGAACGGCGCGCCAAAGCGGCCGCGTTCCCTGCGCGGATCGATCCCCTCGAGCCAACGCGCGCCGACCGGGGTCCGCGGATAGACCCCCAGCGCCGGCGTCGGGTGCAGCTTCCGGGCAACCGTCTCGAAATCGAGGGCGCACGCCGCGTCGAGACGGATTTCGGCCACCAGATGCTGAAGCCGCCCGAAGCTCCGCACCTCCGTGGTCGAGGCGACCGGCTGTCCCCACTCACCGAGTTGAGCGAGCAGGTCTTCGACCACGCTCTGGTGCTCGTCGCGTTCTTTGGGGCTCGCCTCGAGGCCGGCCGGCCCCGCCGCCGTCGGTCGCGTACCGGCCACGGCCATTGTGAGCAGGCGCGTCGGTTCGTCCAACTCGAAGAGCAGTTCCGGCGTCGCGCCGATCAGGAACTCCAGGCCCCGGTCACCCTGCGGCGGCTGGTAGAAGCCGTACGCCATCAGGCTCGCCGGCAGCGCGGGGACGCACGCGAGCGCCTGGCGGAATACCCGCGCGGCTTCCTCCCCGCCGACATCGGCCGTGATGACGGATACCGGCACGCCTTTGCGCAGTTGACCGCTCGCCAGGTATCCCTGGAGCGCGCGGAACCCGCGGGCGAAGCGCGCTTCGTCCGCCGACTGCCACGCGGGCCTCACACGCGACCCTGCCACCGGTGGGAATTGTTCCGACCACTCGGTCCGCGTCAGCGTACGCAGCGGGGCCCCGCCGGGAACGAACCACCACGGGTGCTCGATCGACAGCGAGAAATCGGGAGCGAGGAACGCCGGTGACCCGGCCGTCGGATAGGCGACAGGATGGAGCTGCCCTTCGACGCACGCGAGGGCGTCTGGGCCGGTTTGCAGGAAGGCCAGCGCGGTCAACATCGATATCTGGTGATTATAACGGGTGGCGCGCCCGGACTCGCATTCCGCCTACTGACTCGGCGCCCTGATTTGATAGGATCGAGCGCTGGATGTCCGCACACACACCCGACACGGCGGGCGGCCGATGAGCGGCACGGTTGCGGTCGGCGCCAGTCTGATCGGTGGCTCCCGCTTCACGGTCATCGCGGGTCCCTGCGTGATCGAATCCCGCGAGCAGTTGCTCACCATCGTCCGCTCCATTCAACGCGAGGGCGCAACGGCCGTGCGGGGCGGCGTGTTCAAGATGCGGACCGACCCGCGAAGTTTCCAGGGCCTCGGCCAGGAAGCGCTGGCGTTGGTGGATGAAGTGCGGCACGACACCGGGCTGCCGTTCGTCGTCGAAGTGATGGCGGCCGAGCAAGTCGACCTGCTCGCCGGCCACGTGGACGTCCTGCAGGTCGGGTCGCGCAGCATGCACAACACGGCGCTGCTCAAGGCCCTCGGCGAAACGCGGACGCCGGTCCTGCTCAAACGCGGCCTGGCGGCCCGGCTGAAGGAGTGGCTGCTCGCCGCGGAATACGTCGTCGAGGGCGGGAACGAGTCCATCATCCTCTGCGAGCGCGGGATCCGCACGTTCGAGACCGAGACCCGCAATACGCTCGACCTGGCCGGCGCCGTGTGGGCGCGTCAACGGTCCCGTTTTCCCGTGCTGGTGGACCCGTCCCACGGAACCGGCCAACCGGATCTCGTGACGCCCATGTGCCTGGCAGCGGCCGCCGCCGGCCTCGACGGCGTGATGGTGGAAGTCCACCATGACCCCGCGCATGCCCGCAGCGACGGCTTTCAGGCGCTCACGCTCGACGGATTTGCCGAGATGATGCAGGCGCTCCGGCCCATCCTTCCCGTCCTCGGGAAGACCGCATAGCGCTTCGCGTCCACATCTGGTATCCCGCCCACCACAGTACGGCACAGCTTGTGCTTTCCGATTGAAGTGAACGGTCACTGCCGTGCGGCCTCCGCACAGACCTCTCCATTGAGGAGCATTTTCGGGGGTGAACACGGCGCTGGCTGGGGAGGGTGACCGGAGGCGAGGTCACCCTGTCGGCGTTCTGACAGCTCGAAAATGGCGGCGTTGTTAACGGGCCCGAAATCCTGACTTGATAGGAATGGAATAGGGCCGATACAGAGCCGGCCGCAGGAAGATCAAGGAGAGGTCATGAAGAGGCCAAACGCAAAGGCAGTCAGACTCCAGGAGTTGAGGACCATCTTGAGCGCCTACCGACACATGACCGTCGAAGAGGTCGAATCGGAGGGCTGGGGCGACCTCGAAATCGAACTGGAAGGCGAAGTGTGGCGCCTCGAGCAGGAGCTGCACGACGAGCGGCGGCGTCGCCCCGAGGCGGCATAGCGGTCGTTACTTCCGGGATCGCCACACGCGGTCCTTCTCGATGAGGTAGGACCAGAAGACGACTGCGCGGTCGATGCGGGTCAGCTCGTCCCGTGTGAACGGCGTGCCGTCGAGCGTCGGCCGGAACGTGTCGCGCTGCTGAAATGGAGTGAACGCCCAGACGTGATCGACGCGGCCCGGTTCGAACAACACCGCGGCCCCGCCACGGTCCACGCGGATCCCGCCCTCGCGGATGGCGATGGTCGTCGGAGCGGCCTCGCCGTGCAGAAGGTCCTTCCCCATCGCGGCCGTTGGTCCCCGATCACCCGCCAAACGAAGAATCGTCGGCATCAGGTCCACGTGGCTGCGGACAGCCTCGACCCGGCGCGGCGGTCCCACGAGCGACTCCGGTCCGGCAATCACGCCGCCAGTCCATTCCAGCGAGTCAATCGGCATGCCCCGCAGCTGCTCCGGGTACTCCTCGCTCGTGAAGTGGGAGTGATCGCCCACCACGATGAGCACCGTCCGATCGCGGCGAGGCCGCGCGTTCAGGGCCTCGGTCAGCCGGAGCAACTGGGCGTCCAGGTTTCGGATCACGATGTCGTACCGCTGTTGCGGATCGGTCATGCCCCGGGTATCGACGCGATTGGCATCCCCGGCGGCCGACAACGGGACGAAGTACGAATCCTCCGGCGTGTAGGGCGTGTGGGTGCCAGCCGTGAAGGCGCACAGCAGCAGGGGCGTGTTCGGCGCCTCGCGGTCGTGGCCCTGGATCTGCCCGATCATCCGGTCGACGAGTTCCCGGTCGCTCATTCGCCGGGTGTAGACCCACTGGTTCCCGGCGATCTCGAAATCCAGCCGCCGGTACCACCGGCGCAGCCACAGCATCATGTTGTCGAAGTTCGGATTCGAGCCGGACACAAACGTCGTCTCGTACCCGAGCCGGCGAAGCCGCAGGGGAAAGGCGTCGGTCCCGACGTCGGTGAGGTCCGCTGCCAGCAGCCGTTCGCGATGCGTCCACATCGACGTGTGGAGCGTCATGAACGAGGAGGCCGTGGAGAACCCGTTCGCGATGTACCGCGGGAAGGCCACGCCGTGCGCCGCCAACGCATCGAGGTTCGGCGTCACGCTGGGGGTCCGCCCCGACGAGAACCCGAGGTCGTGGCCGCGAAGCGATTCGACGACGAGCAGGACGATATCGGGCCGTTCTGCTGCCGACGCAGGCGGCGGCTCCGGCGGCGGCGGTTCCTGGCGCACGAGCGGCAGGCGCGGGTCGAGCCAACGCGTGCCGGCCGGCGCGTCGACGAGCGCCCGGAGTTCCTCCACGGCCTGCCGTTCATCGGCTGGCGCAGGCATCCCGTTGAATCCCGCGATGCTGACGGCAAACGCCAGTTCGGGGGGACGGGGGGCGTCGCGGAACAACCCGACCGTCAGGCAGGCCGGCATCAGCGCGAACAGGACGACCGCGAACCAGGACACCTGCCGACCGCGCGCCGTCCGCACGGCGCGCCAACCGCTCCACGCAGCCAGAAGCGTGGCAAGCGCGATGATCGTCAGAGACATCGCGAGGTGAGGCCAGTCCATCGACAGTGGACCGAGCACCTCGTCTCCGAACATCGACGAATTGAAGTAGGTCTGCACGGTCGCCAGCGTGAAGCCGTGCCCCAGGAACCGCAGCATCTGCCGGTCCGTCTCCCCGGTGAACGTGAGCACGGCCGTCAGCGCCACCGCGGCCACCGCGACGAGCGGCCTCAGCCGCGGCAGCAGGTTCCAGGCGAGCAGGGCCGCCGCCGACACACCACCGAGCACGCACACGTGGTAGGGCAGCACGACGACCAGGCTCGAGATGGGTGACGGCGTGGTCGGGTGACCGGCCGGATCGGATGCGAGGAAATACGACACGAGGCCGACGACGCGCGCCAGCAGCGGGACGAGTGCGGTGAGAAGGAACGGATGAAGCCGTCGCATGGAAACAACCGATCTTAGCATGCGGTTCGCCGTCCCGGGCGGGCCACACCCCGGCGAAGTCGCGCACAACGAAAGGCGTCGGTGCCAGGCCGGGCGGGTGATAATGGGCCATGCGCGACGTCAGACGAATGCTGGATGTGCAGGCGCCGATCATCCCGATCCTCACCGACCTGATCCGGTGCACGCCGGGTACGGTGTCTCTCGGGCAGGGCATCGTGTCGTACGGCCCCCCGCCAGGCGCGCTACGCGCGCTCGAGTCGTTCGGCGGCGCCGCCGATGACCATCGCTACGGTCCGGTCGAGGGGTCGCCGGCGCTGGTCGACGCGGTCAGACGCAAGCTCGCCGAGGAGAACGGCGCCCTGATCGGCGACGAGCGGCGGATCGTGGTGACGGCTGGCGGAAACATGGCGTTCGTCAACGCGGTGCTCGCGGTGACCGATCCGGGCGACGAGGTCATCCTCCAGACGCCGTTCTATTTCAACCACGACATGGCGATCGTCATGGCTGGCTGTCGGACGGTCGCCGTGCCGACCGACTCCAACTACCATCTGCAGCCGGGTGCCATCCGCGCGGCGATCACCCCGCGCACCCGCGCCGTCGTCACGATCTCGCCCAACAATCCGAGCGGCGCCGTGTATCCCGAGGCGGCCGTCCGCGACGTGAACCGCCTCTGCGCGGACCACGGCCTGTACCACATCCACGACGAGGCGTACGAGTACTTCACCTACGGCGGCGTCCGGCACTTCTCGCCGTGCTCGGCGGCCGAGGCGGCCGCGCACACGATTTCGCTCTTCTCCCTGTCGAAGACCTACGGCATGGCGAGCTGGCGCATCGGCTACATGGTGATTCCCGGCCGGCTCTTCGAGGCGGTCAACAAGATTCAGGACACGAACCTGATCTGCCCGCCGCTGGTGTCGCAGGCGGTGGCATGCGCCGCACTGGGGATGGGGTCGGGGTATTGCCGGGGACAAGTCGGGAGCCTCGCCGGCGTGCGCACACTCGTGCTCGAGGCGTTCACCACGGTTCGAGATATTTGCGCCGTGCCGCGACCCGACGGAGCGTTCTATTGTTTCGTGCGGGTCGCGTCCGACATCGACTCCCTGACGCTCGCGCGGCGCCTGATCCTCGAGCACCGGGTGGCGACCGTGCCCGGCGTGGCGTTTGGCCTGGCCGAGGGCTGCTACCTGCGCGTCTCGTACGGCGCGCTCGACCGCAGCAGCGTCGCCGAGGGCATGCGGCGCCTGACGACCGGCCTGCGCGCGATCGTCGGCTAGAACGCCGCCACGATGCCTGCGCCGAGCGCGGCCGTCTTCGGCTTTCGGCCGTCGAAGCTGAAGCCGCCGTTCATGATGTAGAGACGCCCGTCCACACGCACGCCAAGCCCCTTCACCAGACCCTTCGGGCGCACGCGGAAGAAATACTTCAGGCCTCCGCCCACATGGTAGACCTGCCCGGTCTCGGCGGTCAGATACCCCGCCATTGGGCCCGTTTGGCCGTGTAGCTGACGGAGATACCCGACGCCACCTTCCGCAAACATCCGTACCTTGCCGCCAGCCAGCGTGGCGCCCGGGATGTAGGCGATCGCGTTCACGTCGAGGAAGAACTGCGAGATCGACTCTCCCGTGGCCGTGAAGCCGGGTACGCCCTCGACATCGTTCGCGATCGTGAAGCTGACACCTGGCCGGCTGTACGTCAGGCCGCCTTCAACGGCAAACATCCGCGTGAGGTTGTAGGTGAACCGCGTCTCGAGGCCAGCCGCCGACTGCAGGTCGGCGCTGGCTGTGAAGTACAGGTATGGCGACCCGGACGCGTCGTTGGTGACCATGCGGGCGGTGCTGGACCCGAGCGAAGCCGGCGCCATCCAGACGACCGACGCCGACACCTCGATCGACCGCGCCCGCCCGAGCCCCCTCGGACCCGCGCCCGACCTGGCGGCCGTGGCCGCGATCGCCGGCCCCCGCTGCACGCTCCCTGCATCGCCTGGGCTGACATCACCAGCCGTATTGGGGCTCTGCGCGCGAACCGCACCGGTTGTCAGGACGAACCCCAGGCCTGCCAAGGCCGCCAGAAATCCGAGCTTCTTCGTCGTCACGCGCGCCTCCTATTTCGCCACGACCTTGACCTCGAACGTGAGCGACCCGCCGCCCGCGGGCACGACGACGAAGCCCTCGTAGTAGGCGATGCGGAAGTTGAGGTCCACCTTGGGGATGCTCGCGTCATCGAAGAAGCTGTCGAGGTCCGCATCGTCCACCGGTTCGACCCGGACGATGTACGGGCCCGGTGCCAGGCTCGCAATCGTGAATCGGCCCTCGCCGTTCCCCGTGAATCCGCCGACCAGGTTTCCCGTCCGCGGGTTGAAGGCCGCGACGTGCGCGCCGAAGACGCCCTGCCCGTTCTTGGTCACGCGCCCGCTCATGCTGCCGCTCTCCGACGTAAACCCGGTGCGCGGATAGAGTTCCGACAGGCCGGCGATGTCGTCGGCGAACGGCGTCCGATCGGTGATGTTCCCGGGCGAGAACGCGATGGGGAACAGCACCGCGTCGGCGGCGATCACCCGGCGTCCGCCGCCGGACCGCAACTCCGTCTCACCGAGCGCGGAGTGGCCGAGGCCGAACATGTGCCCCGTCTCGTGCAGGATGATCGACTCGAGGTCGAAGGATCCCGCTGAGCCCCCTGCCGCCACCGACCACGGGAACGCCGTGTTGAAGAAGATGTCCGACTCGAGGAGTTCGCCGGTCGTGTCGTCGATGAGGAAGTTGGTCGCGCCGAGCACGCGCTGGAGGTCGGGCCGGCTCATGAAGCCGAGCGTGTTCTGCCCATCGTCGTCGCCCGGGTTGGCCGACGTGAAGCCGGCGAACTGCGCCGACACGCTCGCCGTCGGCACGCTGGCCCAGGTGGCGAAGGCGCGTCCCGCCGCGTCGCGGAAGCCGGCTGCCGACACGCCGGGCGCGCTGCGATCGGTGACGTAGTAACGGACGGGGAGATGGGGCCATTTCAGCTCGACAACCCTCCCACCGACGCTCACGCCGAACGTCTGGTACGCCTCGACCTGCCAGGCGTGTCCGGCGGCCACGAGAAACGAGAGCGCGATGGCCAGTCGTCGGCCGACTGCGCTGAAGCGTCGCATGATCGGTCCTTTCGGTCTACCGGAGTCCCTTGGTCGCCCGCGTCTGCTCCCGCCGTTCCTTCGCGCGTGCCGTTGAGAGGACACCGCGGAGCATGGCGGAGAAGGCGTCGAGCGACTGCGCCGGGCGTGAGGGATCGCCGCGCTGAACGGTGACCGGCCCGGCAGGGTCGGACAGGAGTGCTGAGGGCTTCACGCTCGTCTGGCCCGTGCGGGTGTCCCGCTCGATGCGAAATACGCCTTGCCCGAGGCCGAGGACGTAGGGCAGTGCCGGCGGCTGCGCCCCAAGGAACCACACCGCCTCGTCGCCTTCATGAAACGTCGGCGCGCCCACCATGATGCTGCGGTAGCGCCCCATGAGGCCGCCGGGCACGGTGAAGCTGACTTGACTGCCCACTGGCCCCTTGAACGTCTCGTCCACCGCCACCGTCACGATGGTGACAACGCGACGACGGCCGTCAGCCCAGTCCGTGCGCACAGCCACCACGCGGCCTCGAACGACGACCGCCGCGCCGCGAGCGAGATCGCCGAGATCGCCGGAGATCAGAACGGTGGCAGACACGGCGGGTGAGAGCGCGAGGCACAGGGCACCGATGCCAATCGCGAAGAGGAATCGCATCTTTCACTTATACCATTTTCCCTTTTGCGCGCCGTGACATCGATCTGCGGGGGGCTTGTCCGAGGGGCCGCAGGCACCTGGCCCGAAGACCGCTTGAGCACTACGAATTACTTCGTATAACCTGCAGGAGTGCTGACCACTCCTCCCCGCCCCACCGATGCCGAGCTGGCCATCCTGCGTGTCCTCTGGGCCCGCGGCCCGAGCACCGTCCGGCAGGCGGTGGACGTCCTCCGGCGCGATCGGCCGACCGGCTATACGACCGTGCTGAAGCTCTTGCAGATCATGTTGGAGAAGGGGCTCGTCGTTCGCGACGAGTCGGACCGGACGCACGTCTACCGCGCGAAGCTCTCCGAGGAACAGACGCAACGTCAGCTGGTGCGCGATCTGCTCGACCGGGCGTTCGACGGATCGGTGGTCAGGCTGGTGACACAGGCCCTCGGCGCGCGCCGCCCGAGCCGAGAAGAACTAGTCGAGATCCGACGACTCGTGGACGAGCGGCTGAAGGAGATGCCGTAGGACGGCCGGACGGGACCCTCGAACACAGAGCCCACAGAGCTCGCAGAGGGACGGTCCTGGGCGTGTCTCGGCGTGGTCTGTGTCGGACATCCTGCGTGCCGGCCTCTCGGTGGCTACCGCCGCCGGGCGGTCTCGAGCACGATTTCCGCGGCGCGTCGCGTGGCGCCCGAGCCGCCGAGTCTCTCCTTCACTTCCCGGAGGCTGGCGACCGTGCGCTCGCGCAGCGCGCGATCCGTCAGCAGCCGGACCGTCTCGGCCGCGACGGCCTCGGCCGTGAAGCCGTCCTGGATCAACTCGGGCGCGACCCGCTCGCCCGCCACCAGGTTCACCATCGCGAACGTGTCCACGTGCACGAGCCGCCTGCCGATGGCGTACGAGAGCGGCGCCACCCGATAGACCACCACCATCGGACATTCGTGGATGGCCGCCTGGACGGTGGCCGTACCCGAGGCCGTGATCGCCACATCGGAGGCAGCCAGCACGTCGTCTGTCCCTGCCTCGACCACCGCCACCGGCCACGCGCTGGCCGACAAGGTCGAGAACAGGTCGTTCGGCAGCCCCGGTGCGCGCGCGAGGACGAACTGCGCGTGCGGCACGCGCGCGGCGATCAGGGGCAATGACTCGACCAGCGTGCCGAGGATCTCGCGGACCTCGTTCGGCCGGCTTCCGGGAAGCAGGGCTACCACTGGCGCATCGGGAAGCAGGTGGTGGGCCTCGAGGAACGCGCGGCGGTCCGTTGTCGCGCGCGCCAGGTCGACGAGCGGGTGGCCGACGAATGTCGCCGGCGTTCCAGCCTTGCGGTAGATCTCGGGTTCGAACGGAAAGATCACCAGGATGCGGTCGGCAATTCGCCGCAGCGTCTTCATTCGCCCGCTGCGCCACGCCCACAACTGCGGCGGGATGTAGTAGACGATTGGAATGCCGAGGTCTCGGATCGCGGCCGCCAGCCGGAAGTTGAAATCAGGGAAGTCGATGGCGACGAGCGCATCGGGGCGTTCGTCGCGGGCTGTCCGCACGAGGCGTCGGTACATCGCCCACGATCGGGGCAGCACGCGGATGGCTTCGACCAGTCCCGTCACGGTCAGTCCGTGATAGTCCCCGACCAGCTCCGCGCCAGCCGCACGCAGGCACTCACCGCCAAAGCCGACGACGCGGACGCCGGGATTGAGCGCCCGCAGTGCCGAGGTCAGCGCCCCCGCGTACAAGTCGCCGGACGGTTCTCCGCACGAGATGAGCACAGTCGGTGCGTCGGAGCGGGTCGGCATCTACTTCGGCCTGGAAACGGAGGTCATCGGTGGCGCCAGATCCTTCTTCTTGAAGTCGGCCGTCGTCAAGTCCAGGTCCGCGAGCCGGACCACTTCCACTTTCGAAAACCCGACACGCCTGAGCTGGTCGAGAAAGACCGAGGCGTTGCCGACCAGCACGATCGAGAGTCGATCCGGCTTCAGGTACTTCAACGTGGCCCGGGCGATGTCGTCCACCGACACGGCATTCACGCGCTGTCGATACGTCTGCAGTTCCTCGATCGGGAGATCGTAGAAGAGGACGTTCAGGATGTGGGTGGCGATCTCGTCCGGCGTCTCGATGGTCAGCGGAAAGGCCCCGGTCAGATACGCCTTCGCGTCGGCCAACTCCTGCTCGCCGACGCGCTCGCGCCGGAGCGTCGAGAACTCGTCGACCATCAGGCGCAACACCTCCCCGGTGGTCTCGGATCGCGTGTTCGTCTGCGCCATGAACTCGCCGCTCCGCTTCAGCGTCTCGGCATCGGCGGACGCGCCGTAGGTCAGCCCGCGCTCGGTGCGGAGCACCCGGTGCAGCCGATTCGCCCCGTCCCCCCCGAGGATCTTGAGCGCGAGATCCACCGCCATGTAGTCGCCGGTCCTGCGCGGAATCCCGATCTGTCCCATGCGAATTTCGGTCTGCACGGCGTCGGGTTTGTCGATCACGACGACGCGCCGGGTCGGTTCCGGCGGGTCGGCCGGCAGGATGTCCGGCACGTCGGCCCGAGGCCAGTCGCCGAACGCCTTGGCCACCGCGGCCATCCCCTCGTCCACGGTCAGGTCTCCGACGACCGCGAGGATGCAGTTGTTCGGCGCGTAGTACCTGTGGTGAAAGGCGATGAGATCGTCGCGCGTGATCCTCGCCAGTGACTCCGGTGTGCCGCTCCCCGGGAAGCCGTACGGATGGAAGCCGAAGACGAGCCGATCGAACACGGCGTTGGCGACGTACTCCGGATCCTGGTACCTCACCTGCAGCGCGGAGGCCGTCTGCTGCCGCTGGCGCTCGAGTTCCTGCGGCGCGAACGCGGGGTTGCGCACGACATCGGAAAGCAGCTCCATCGCCAGCGAGAGGCTGTCCTTCATCACGACGGCGTGAACGACCGACAGGTCGCGCCCGGCGCCGGTCCCGAGTTCTCCGCCCACCGAGTCGATCGCGTCGGCCACCTGCTGTGCGTTCCGCGTCGTCGTTCCCTGGTCGACGAGCGTCGCGGCCATCGAGGCCGTGCCCAGCCTGCCCGGCGGGTCCTGCGCGCCACCAGCCCGCACGAGCAGGCGCAGGCTGACGGCCGGCTGTTCGTTGTGGACGACGACCACGACCTGCAGACCGTTGGGAAGCGTCCGGAACTCGTAGGGTGGGAACCTGACGTCGCGCGCGGCCAGCGGCCGCGGCGGGCTGCTGGACGGCCACTTCGCGGCCTGCGCCGCCAGCATCGACGGCCACAGGCACGCGCACGACGCGGCGACCAGGGCGGCTCGAACCTTGTGGGTGCTCATGCCTCGCTTCTTGCCCACGACCTACCGCGACACGGACAGAGTCCCGGCCGGCTGACCCGGCAGGATCGTGAGCACCGTCCGGTTCTGCGGCGTGAAGTACGTCCGGGCCACTCGCTGCACATCGCCGGTCGTGGTCTTCATGAAGATGTCGAACTCACCGTCGGCCGTCGCCACGTCCCCGTGGTGGATGACGATGGCGTGCGCCAGTTGCAGCGCCTTCTGCTGGTTGGACTCGCGCCCCACGACGTAGTCGCGCGCGAACTGGTTCTTCGCGCGCTGCAGTTCGTGCTCGGTCACCGGTTCGGTGCGCAACCGGTCCAATTCGGTGATGAGGGCCTGCTCGACCTCGGCAGGCGTGTGCCCGGGCTGCACGATCGCCACGGCGAAGAACAGGTTCGGATCCTCCATGATGTTCCCGCCGCCGAACGCGGTGAGCGCGCACCCCTTCTCGTAGACGAGCGCCCGGTAGATGCGCGAACTCTGGCCGTCGGACAGCAGCTTCGACACGATGTGCAGCGGATACGAGTCCGGGTGGCCGTCGTACGTCACGTGGTAGGCCACGACGACGACCGGCAGCGGCCACCCTTCCTGGAGCGTCACGCGGCGCTCCAGCTTCTGTTCCGGTTCCCTCGGCAGGTCGCGCGGGATCGCGCGATCCGATACCGGCACCGGCTCGAAGTACCGCTTCACCAGCCCGATCGCCTGGCCGGCGTCGAAGTCGCCGACCAGCGCCAGCGTGGCGTTGCCGGGGACATAGTAGGTCCGATAGAAATCGCGAACATCCTCGACCGATGCGGCATCGAGGTCCTTCATGCTGCCGATCGTGGTGTGCTTGTAGGGGTGCACCGAGAACGTCTGATCGTAGACGACCTCGGAAAGGCCGCCGTAGGGCTGGTTGTCGATCCGCATCCGGCGTTCTTCCTCGACGACCCGCCGTTCGCGCCCGAACGTCTCCCGGTCGATGCGCAGCGATGCCATGCGGTCGGCTTCGAGCCACAGGATGAGCGGCAGGTACTGCGACGGAACCGTCTCCCAGAAGACCGTCGCGTCTTCCGTCGTGTAGGCGTTGCTCTGTCCGCCGACGCCCGACACCATCGACGAGTGCTGGTCGGGTTGGACGTTCTTCGACCCCTTGAACATCAGGTGTTCGAACAGATGGGCGAAGCCGGTGCGCCCTGGCCGTTCGTCCTTCGACCCGACGTGATACCAGATCTGGCCGTGCACGATCGGCGTCGAGTGGTCCTCGAGCAGCACGACGGTCAGCCCGTTCGACAGCCTGACCACTTCGTAGTTCAGCTTCGGCGGGCGGACCGCCGCCGACGCTCCGACGGCAGGCGCAAGGAGCAGCCAAGCCGCGCAAGCGGCGACAAGGCCGCGACCGGCAGCGGACATAGCGCGATTATGGCATATCGGGCGGGCGCCCCTGTTTCTGCTCGAGCGCGGCGAGGCGGGACTCGATGTCGGCAAGGGCCCTCTTGAGCTCGGGCAGTCGCCGGAAGACCGCGGAGGCCTTGAGCCAGTCGCGGTTGGGGATCGCCGGATATCCGGACACGAGCGTGCCGGGCTCGACCGAGTTCGGGATACCGGTCTGCGCGGTGGCGGTCACGCGGTCGCCAATCTCGAGGTGGCCGGCGACGCCCACCTGGCCGGCCAGGACCACGTCGTTGCCGATGCTCGCGCTGCCGGCGATGCCGACCTGGGCACAGAGCAGCGTGTTGCGGCCCACGTGGACGCCGTGCGCGACCTGCACGAGATTGTCGATCTTCGCGCCGGCCCCGATGCGGGTCTCCCCGATCGCCGGCCGATCGATCGTCGTGTTCGCGCCGATCTCGACGTCGTCTTCGATCACGACGCGGCCGGGCTGAGGGATCTTCTCGTACGTCCCGTCCTCACGCTTGGCGAACCCGAAGCCGTCGCTGCCGATGACCGCACCATCCTGGACGACCACGCGACGGCCGATGCGGCACCCTTCGCGGACCGTGACCCGCGAGTGAATGCGACAGCCGTCGCCGATCGTCACACCCCGCCCAATCGCCACGTGCGGGCCAATCACCACACCGTTCCCGATCGACACGTCGTCGTCGATGGAGACGAACGCCGCAATCGACACGCGTTCGCCCAGTCGGACGGTCCGCGCGAGGACGGCCCGCTCGTGCACTCCGGGCGGCGGCACCACCTCGGGCGTGAAGACCCCGACAGCGCGCGCGAACGTTAGGTAGGGATTCGGCGACCGCAGCGTCGCACAGGGCGCAGCCGGCGCGTTCTCGGCGAGGATCACCGCCGAGGCGCGCGTCGAGGCGAGCGCTGCCGCGTAGCGCACGTTCGTGAGGAAGGTCAGGTCGCCCGGCCCGGCCTGTTCAATGGGGGCCAGCCGCTCGACAACCGTCTCGCCATCCCCATCGAGACGGCATCCGAGGCGCTCCGCAAGGTCGCTGAGTTTCAAGGTGCGGGCGAGTATATCACGCCGGATCGACGGTGGTCCGCTCGACGAATCGGGCCAGTTTCGACAAGCCCAGTTCGCGGGCGATCGCCTGCACGCGCTCGGCGCGATCGGCCGGCGGGAGGCCCTCAGTCGCGCACAGCCCGGCGAGCAGCGAACTCGGTTCCAGTTTCCACGCGACCGCCCGCAGACCATGGTGGGCACCTCTCCACGCGAGGAAGTGGCCCACGACGCGGAACGTGAAGTAGTAGCCTGGCAGGTTCGGACCCGGCAGTGGCGTCAGCAGGAGCGAGAACAGGAGGGCGATCGTATCGACGCCCAGCCACCATCGATGCCGATCGGCGTCGCTGCGGAGATTCAGGTGAATCAGGGCGTGCGCCCGCCCTTCCTCGATCGAGGTCGGAAAGAACGCGCGGACCGACTCGCGGCCCTGCAGCCGCCACAGCAGCCGCTGTTCGGCAATCTTCTCGGCGACCCAGCCGATCACTCGGACCCGCATCCGCCCCGTCCAACCCTCGGGGGGCGGCGCCGGATCGTCGCCGCGCGTCCGGTGGTCGTGCTCGCGCTCCACCGCTTCCACGACCGACCTGAACGTGTCGAGCAGGCGCCGCCAGACACCGGACGGCTGAGCGAGCGTCGGCGCCACTGGTTCGTTGGCAGACTCGCAGTACAGCTCGTACCGCGCGCGGCCGACAGGAACCAGGTAGACGTCCATGATTGGTACGATACCATCTCCCGGCCGGGCGCTGGACCGGAGCCGAGTGGCACAGGCGTCTCGTTCGTGCAGGCGGGCGTCCCTGCCCGCGCTATCATGAAGACGACGTGGACAACATCACCCACTCGCTGTTCGCGCTGACGCTGGCGAACGCCGGGCTCCGGCGGACGGGGCGCGGCAGCGTCGCGACGCTGGTCATCGCCTCCAACATCCCGGACATCGAGATCCTCACAACGGTGACGGGTGGGCGCGTGGCCTATCTCGCCGCTCACCGCGGTCCGACGCACGGACTCCTCGGGCTCGCGCTGGCTGTCGCGACGGCTGCTGTCGTGTGGGGCGTGCAGCGGTGGCGCGGCCAGCCGCGCGACGATACGGCGTCGTTCCTGTCGCTGACCGGCATCGCGGCGATTGGCGTGCTGGGGCACATTGCAATGGATTTCTGCACGTCCTACGGCACGCGGATCTTCAGTCCGTTCGTGAACGCGTGGTTTGGCGTCGATTGGCTCCCGATCTTCGACATCTTCCTGCTGCTCATCCTCGGCTCGGGTCTGGTGGCATCCTACGTGCGACCCCAGGCTCGCGCCCGCATTGCGGCCGTGGTGCTGCTGCTCGCGGCCGGCCACTACGCGTTCCGCGCCGCGCTCCATGTCGCCGCGCTCCAGGAGGCGCAGGCCCGGCAGAACGCGGCGTTCGGCGCAGTCGCGTCGAACGGTCTTCCCCGAACGGTGTTCAGCTACCTGAATCGCGCGCAGCCATCGGCACTCCCCGCCGCGCTTCCCACGCCGTTCTCTCCGTTCCGCTGGCGGCTCATCACGCGCGCCCCGGGCAGGTACGTCGTGAGCGAGGTGAATCTGCTCGCCGGGCGAACACGGCACGGCGGGGGCGGCGTGATGCCCACGGACGATCCCGACTCGATCTGGTTCCCGGATGAATCGACGCCGATGGTCCATGCGGCGGCCACGGCCCCGCTCGCGCGGGTATTCCTCGATTTCGCCCGCTTTCCAGCGGCAGAAGTCATCCGTCATCGGAACGGCGACGCCACGGTCCATTGGTACGACATCCGTTTTGGGGAGAGGCCCGCATTGCCGGGTGACGGCCGGCGTCACACGAGCCCATTCGGCGTCTGGGTCCGCCTGTCGCCTGCCGGGGCCATGGTCGGCCAGGGATTGGGGCCAGGATAGATGCCGCGGCTCGGTTCGCACATGTCGATCGCCGGTGGCCTGCCGCTCGCCGTGGATCGCGCCCGCCTGCACGGCTGTGACGCGCTGCAGATCTTCTCGAAGTCGTCCAGCCAATGGCGCGCGCGGCCGCTCCCGCCCGACGAGATCGCCGCCTTCCGACTGCGTGTGGCCGTGTCCGGCATCGCTCCCGTCGTGGCACACGCCAGCTACCTGATCAATCTCGCCACGTCCGATCCCCGGTTGCGCGACCGCTCGATCGCGTCGCTCGGCGAGGAGTTGGATCGTGCCGACGTCCTCGGCCTCATGGGCGTGGTCGTCCATCCAGGATGCGCCACGGGTGGACCCGAAGCGGGGGCCGTGCGCCTGGTGGCGCAGGCCGTTGGCGAGGTGCTGCGCGCCCGTCCAGATGGCCGGACGATGGTGCTGCTCGAACATACGGCGGGGCAGGGCACATCGGTCGGCTGGCGATTCGAACAGCTGGCCGCGATGCTCGAGCAGGTGGACGGACATCCGCGCGTCGGCGTCTGCCTCGACACGTGCCATCTGTTCGCGGCCGGCTACGATCTGTCGACGGCGCGTGGGTACGCGAGCACGTTCGAGGGCTTCGAGCGCCTCGTGGGCCTCGATCGACTGCGGGCGATCCACGTGAACGATTCGAAGAAACCGCTGGGAAGCCGCGTCGACCGCCACGACCACATCGGGCACGGGCTCATCGGACTCGACGCGTTCCGGCGGCTGCTCGGTGATCAGCGGTTCGACGACCTGCCAATGCTGCTGGAGACGCCGAAGACGGAGGGGCGGCGGGCGACGAGCGTCGAACTCGATCCGCTGGACGTCGCGAACCTGAAGACGCTGCGCGCCCTCATTCCGAGAACACCTCGGCCTGGAAGCGCGAAACGCGCGCACCGGACTTCCACGCATCGGGCCTGAGTCCGGCCTTCAGACACGTGTGCGCCAGGAACGTGTCGCGGTTCCAGCGGTGCTCGGTGGCAACCTGCGGCAGGAGCAGGCCTCGGCGGAATCCTTCCTCAATGACCAGGCCGTCCCGCCCGACCTCGATCTCCGACACGTCCGTCACGGGCACGATCGGGGTCAGGACCGAGATCTCCAGCGTCAGGTTCTCCATCTCGTCGGCGCCGAGCTGCGGAAAGCGCGGGTCTTCGGTGGCGGCGGCGACCGCGCAGTGGCCAACGACCTCGTCCAGGCGCTTCTCCGATCCCGGATACCCGATGCACCCGCGCAGTTCGCCGTCCGCGTGCAGCGTGACGAACGCCCCTGCGTGCCGGTGGGGCTCGGCGAGCGCGAGCGCGGCGGGCGGCGCCGACCCGGTGAGGCGCGCCCCAATGGTCTCGCGCGCGAACCGCAACAACGCCTTCCGCTCCTCCGAGCTCAACATATCGCCTCCGTCGCCTGGACTTGACTAGAAGGTGCCAAGGGCCGCGGCCATGTACCCCACCACCGCACTCTTGTCGCCGGAGACATCCCCCGAGTCGGCGTAGCGCAGGACGCGCGCGGCGCGGGCACCGAGCGCGCGCGCGGCGCGCATGACCGACAGGATGGGACCGCCGCCGCACGCGTGATCCGGTCTCGCGTGGAGCAGGGCGGCAAGGCCGTCGGCATCGAAGCGCGCGACGGCGTCCAGCACGAGGCGGTCGGCGACCTCGGCCGCACCGGCATCCAGGTAGTGCGAGAGATCGCTGCTGGCCACGAGGAGCACCCGCCGTCGTTCCAGTGCGCGTGCCAGCGCCTCCGCGAGCCCGTCAATCGTCGCCGCCGTCTGGTACCCCATCATCAACGGCACGATCGGTGTTGACGGAAGAACGCGCCGCAGGAAGGGCAACTGCATCTCGAGCGAGTGCTCGCGGGCGTGAGAGGCGGCATCGGCGTGGACGACCGGGCTCGCGTGCTGGATCGCCGTCGCGAGGTCGGCCGCGATCTCAGCCGGACCGAGCGGGGTGTCGAAGGCCCCGCTGGGGTAGACGGCCACGCCATCGAAGCCCACGTGGTGCGACGGCCCGATGATCACCGCCGCGTCGAACTCCCCTCCCTCGACCGAGCGATAGGCCCAGGCGGCGACCGGGCCTGAGTACACCAACCCGGCGTGAGGCACCAGGATCGCCTGCACGCTCGCGGATGGCAACACCTCGGTCACGGCGGCCAGGTAGCGGTCCACTTCCCACGTCAACGCGGCGGCCGACCCCGGGTACCAGGATCCGGCGACGGCGGCCCGTCGGAGAGCTCGTGCAGCCATGGTACGAGCATCCTAGCCCCACCTCGCGGCGAAATCCACTGCTCCCCTCGCGCCTTCCCGCCTTGCTGCCTTCCCGCCTCCCCGCCTCGCTGCCGCGCTGCCTTCCCGCCTGGCTGTTTGGTAGTGGTAGCATTTGTCATGGCTGACGCGCTGTCCCAGGCTGACGTCGAACGCATCGCGGCGCTCGCACGGCTGGCTCTGACCGAAGACGAGAAGATCCTCTACGCGAGGCAACTGACGCGCATCCTCGAGTTCGCCCGCCAGATCGCGGACCTCGATACCCGGGACATCCCACCCACGGCATCCGTGCTCGAACAGGAATCGCTCGAACGCGCCGACTGCGAGCGCCCGTCACTGCCACGCAACGACGCGCTCGCCAATGCCCCGGATGCCGCCGCGGGGCTGTTCCGCGTCCCGCGTGTTCTCGGAGACGGCGCATGACGGTCTGGACCGCCCGGGAGATGCGGGAGGCAACCATTCGCGGCGAGATGTCCGCGACCGAGATGTGCCGCGAATCCCTCGAGCGGATCGAGCGGCTCGACGCGCGCCTGCACGCGTTCACCACGCTCGACGCCGACGGAGCACTGGCACGGGCCGCGGAACTCGACCGCCGACCGCTCGCGGAGCGCGTCGTGCCCCTGGCGGGAGTGCCGGTCGCGGTGAAGGACAACCTGTGCACGCGTGGCCTCCGCACCACCGCCGGCTCGCGCATGCTCGAGCACTTCCATCCTCCGTACGATGCCACCGTCGTCGCGCGTCTCACTGCCGCGGGCGCGGTGGTCGTCGGCAAGACGAACTGCGACGAGTTCGCGATGGGATCGTCGACCGAACATTCGGCGTTCGGACCGTCGCGGAATCCGTGGGCGCTCGACCGCGCGCCTGGCGGCTCGAGCGGCGGCTCGGCCGTTGCGGTGGCGGCGAACCTCGTGCCGCTCGCGCTCGGTTCGGACACCGGCGGCTCCATCCGGCAGCCTGCAGCGTTTTGCGGCGTGCTCGGCCTGAAGCCGACGTACGGCAGGGTGTCTCGCTACGGTCTCATCGCCTTCGCATCCTCGCTCGACCAGGTGGGCCCGTTTGCGCGGACCGCCCACGACGCCGCCCTCGTGCTGAACGTGATCGCGGGAGTCGACCCGTACGACGCCACCTGTTCGGTCCGGCCCGTACCCGATTTCACGGCATCGTTGACAGGCGATCTGCGCGGCCTGTGCGTGGGCATCCCCCGCGACGTCGTCGGGGAGGGGGTCGACGCGGACGTCATGAGGGCATTCGAGACGGGTATCGACGTGCTGCACGAGCGGGGTGCGCAGGTGGTGGACGTGACACTGCCCCACGCCCGCTACGGCATCCCGGTGTACTACCTGGTCGCCACCGCGGAGGCCAGCGCGAACCTCGCCCGCTTCGACGGCGTCCGGTACGGCTTCAGGGCCGCCGATGCCAGCACCCTCGCGGAGATGTACGAGCGCACCCGCGACCTCGGCTTCGGAGCCGAAGTCAAACGGCGGATCATGCTCGGCACGTATGCGCTCAGTGCCGGCTACTACGATGCCTACTACCTGAAGGCCCAGCAGGTGCGGACGCTCATCCGCCAGGATTTCGACCGCGCGTTCGACCGGGTTGACGTGGTGGCGCTTCCGACGACGCCGACCGCCGCCTTCCGGCTGGGCGAGCACCTGGACGACCCGCTGCAGATGTACCTCGCGGACGTCTTCACGGTCGGAGCGCCGCTGGCGGGTCTCCCGGCTCTCTCCATGCCGTGCGGTTTCACGCAGGCGAAGCTGCCGGTTGGACTCCAGTTGATTGGTCGGATGTTCGATGAGGCGACGCCGCTCAGGACGGCCGACGCGTTCGAGAGGGATACGGATTGGTGGAGGGCCGCCCCCGATTCCCCTCGCTAACGGGGGACCATGGCAACCGGCCGCTTCGCGGCCTTCACGATCAGCCAGATCACGAAGACCAGGGCGGCGAGCGGCAGCAGCGGCACGAGCAGGCCGCCGACAATCGCGATGACGGCGACGAGAAGTCCGATCACGCCCAGGACGGGGACGAGCACCAGGCCGATCAACCCACCCGCCAGCCGCAGCGGAAACAGGGCCACGCCCAGCACCAGCCGCAGCGGGAGCAGCACCAGCATCAGCACGGCTTTGAGGATGAACAGGACCGCGCCAAACACGGCGATCAGGAGGAACGCCGTCATGACGAAGCCGCCGAGTGCGAGCAACCCGATCATCTCAGCCTCCGTGGTGGACGGGCGCCGTGCCCGTTACCAGATCCTACGTTGGGCTGAGGCAGAAGGTTTCAGGATGCCGGCCGGGTGGAGCCGGCCAACTGATCCGCCGGCCCTCGCGGTGCGTCCGGCGGCAGGTAGACGATGGCGCTGCCCACCAGTTCGTCCAGGCTCTTGACCGTCTTGCTGTGGCGCGTCGGCCGGAACTTGGTCCAATCGAACAGGAGGCAGAAGCCAATCATCAGTACGAGCAGGGCGACGGTCACGCCGCCGAGGCCCTGCACCGCGCCGAAGACCACCGTCCAGAGGTCGTTCAGCGTCACTCGTTCTCCCCGACGGCCTCTGCGGCCTCGGCCTTCGTGTTGGGCAGATCCCAGAACACGAGTCCCTGGCGGACTTCCTCCATGGCCACGCGCTCGGCCTTCCGCGGTCCGTCGGGCGGGGGTTCCATCCCCTCGGCCATGGTGGCCAGACGCGGACGCGCGCCCCTTCGCAGTTGTTTCGCGCGCAGTGCCGCGATATCAACGAAGAGGAAGCGGCTTTCAATGGGAGGCGCCTGGCCGACGGAGTGGGTCACGGCATCCTCGGTGGAATTGTCGATTGCTGGTTTCTCTTCTACCACAATCGGTCAGGTTACAAGGAGAGGCACAGGATGTGCAAGACAATTGTCGCGACCGAGGCCCGGCGACGGGCCCTGACGACCCGTCGCCGGCCCCGCCGTCCCTACTCGCTGAGGCTCACCTGGATCTGCCGGGGCTTGGCTTCCTCGCGCATCGGCAGCCGGACCGTCAGCACACCTGCCTTGTAGTCGGCGGACACTTTCCCGCCGTCCACCGTCGGCGGCAGCGAGAACGACCGCATGAACGTGCCGTAAGCGCGTTCGACACGATGGCAGTTGTCCTCCTTCATGTCGCCGTCCATCCGCTTCTCGCCGCTGATGGTCAGCGTGTTGGCGTCGACCGTCAACTGGATGTCTTCCCGCTTCATGTCGGGCAGTTCGGCCTTGATCACGAGTTCGTGGTTGCCGCTGTCGTAGATGTCCACCGGGGGAATCCACGCGCCGCGCCGCATCACATCGTCGGCTCCGCGTTGGCCGTAGAGGCCGCCGAGCATGCGGCCCATGCGATCCTGCATCTCGGACAGTTCACGGAACGGGTCGAATCGAACGATAGCCATGGTCATTCTCCTGTTGCTACATGCTGTCGACAACTTCGCCCTCTCTGACGTCGGCGCCGACAGCGTCCGACCGGGGTTGCTGATGGAGGTTCTGGGCCATCGAATGCGAGGCGTGCTGCAACTGATCGGTGGCACGCGTGATCCGCGGCACATCCTCGCTCGATACGGCCTGCCTGACCTCGTTGATGGCGCTCTCAATCCGCTGCAGGTCCGAAGCGGACAGACGCGCGCGGTTCTCGTTCACCGTCTTCTCCGCCTGGTACGCCAGCGCGTCCGCCTGGTTGCGCGCGTCGATCAGCTCGCGCCGCTTCGTATCCTCGTCGGCGTGCGCCGTTGCGTCGCGGACCAGCCGATCGACCTCGTCCTTGCTCAGGCCGCTCGATGAGGTGATTTGGATCCGCTGCTCCGTGCCGGTCGCCTGGTCCTTCGCCGACACCGACACGATGCCGTTGGCGTCGATGTCGAACGCCACCTCGATCTGCGGGATGCCGCGAGGCGCGGGTGGAAGCCCGGCGAGCTGGAACCGGCCGAGCGTGCGGTTGTCACGGGCCAACGGGCGCTCACCCTGCAGCACGTGGATGTCGACGTTCGCCTGGTTGTCCGTCGCTGTCGAGAACAACTCGCTCTTCCGCGTCGGAATCGTGGTGTTCCGCGGAATGAGCGTGGTCATGACGCCGCCCAGCGTCTCGACGCCGAGCGAGAGCGGCGTGACGTCGAGCAGCACGACATCCTTCACCTCACCCGCGAGGACGCCGCCCTGGATCGCCGCCCCCACCGCCACAACCTCGTCCGGGTTCACGCCCTTGTGCGGCTCCTTGCCGAACCGCTCGCGCACGACCTGCTGGACGCGAGGAATGCGGGTGGACCCACCCACGAGGACGACTTCGTCGACCTTCGAGGCGTCGAGCCCCGCGTCGGCCAGCGCTTGCGTGACCGGCCCGAGCGTCCGCTGAACCAGGTCTTCGATCAACTGCTCGAACTTCGCCCGCGTCAGCTTCATGGCGAGGTGCCTGGGTCCCGACTGATTCGCGGTGACGAACGGCAGGTTGATGTCGGTCTCGGTGACGGTGGACAGTTCGATCTTGGCTTTCTCCGCCGCCTCCTTCAGCCGCTGGAGCGCCATCCGGTCCTTCGACAGATCGATGCCGTCGGTCTTCTTGAACTCCTGCACCATCCAGTCGATCAGCCGCTCGTCCAGGTCGTCGCCGCCGAGGTGCGTGTCGCCATTGGTCGATTTGACCTCGACGACCCCGTCGCCGACCTCGAGAATCGAGATGTCGAACGTGCCGCCGCCGAAGTCGTAGACGGCGATGGTCTCGTCCTTCTTCTTGTCGAGGCCGTAGGCGAGCGCGGCTGCGGTCGGCTCGTTGATGATCCGCTGTACGGTGAGCCCGGCAATCCGCCCCGCGTCCTTGGTGGCCTGCCGCGCTGCGTCGTTGAAGTAGGCCGGCACCGTGACGACCGCGTCGGTGACCTTCTCACCGAGGTGGTCCTCGGCGGCCTGCTTCAGCTTCTGCAGGACCATCGCGGAGATCTCCGGCGGCGAGTACGCCTTTCCACGGACGTCCACGCGCGCGTCGCCGTTCGACGCCGGCGAGACCCGGTACGGCAGACGACGCGCTTCCACGCTCACCTCGTCGAACTTGCGCCCCATGAACCGCTTGATCGAGAACACCGTGTTCTCGGGGTTCGTCACCGCCTGACGCTTGGCGACCTGTCCGACGAGGCGCTCGCCGTCCTTGGCGAT